>CAIJOT010000342.1 GCA_903822335.1 uncultured delta proteobacterium | reverse complement strand
CTCATAAAGAATAAGACCATTTCCGGGGGTATGATCCCTAAGGTGAGCTGTTGCCTTGATGCCCTTCATGGTGGTGTGAAAGAAACCCACATCGTTGATGGAAGGATTCCCCATGCTATCCTTCTTGAGATTTTTACAGATGCAGGCATAGGTACTCAGATTGTTGGAGGCACATAGATGCAGGAAGGGTTGATAAAAAAAGCTAACAAGTACATTGCAAATACATACAACAGGTATCCCATTGTAGTAACGAAAGGTGAAGGCTGTTGGATATGGGATCTGGATGGGAGAAGGTACTTAGATTTTCTTGCTGGTATAGCAGTTTGCAACCTCGGACATGTCCATATGAATGTCCTTGAAGGACTCACTGCCCAGGCAGGAAAACTGTTTCATGTCTCAAACCTGTTCTATACAGAAGCACAGATTAAAGCAGCAGAGATACTTGTGGAACACTCTTTTGGTGATAAGGTATTTTTTTGTAACAGTGGTGCTGAGGCAAACGAAGCAGCAATAAAACTTGCAAGAAGATATTCATGGAAAAAGTATGGTGAAGAGAGATACGAAATCATTGTCATGGAAAATTCATTCCACGGAAGAACAATAGCTACCCTCTCTGCCACAGGACAGACGAAATTTCAACAGGGTTTTGCGCCCCTTCTGGATGGTTTTACATATGTCCCGTTCAACAATATAGATGCTGTAAAAAAAGGTATAAGTAAAAAAACCTGTGCTGTCATGCTCGAAGTTATTCAGGCAGAGGGTGGTGTCTATGTGGCAGATAAAGGATATGTGATGGCAATCCGGGAAATTACAAAAAATAATGACATACTGTTGATAATCGATGAGGTCCAGACAGGTATAGGGAGAACCGGAAAGCTCTTCGCCTACGAGCATTACAAGATAGAACCAGATATTATAAGTCTTGCAAAGGCTTTAGGGAATGGGTTTCCTGTGGGAGCAATCATTGGAAAAGAACATGTTATGCAAGCCTTTGAACCTGGAACCCATGCATCTACTTTTGGTGGAAACCCCCTCGCTACATCGGCCATCAGTGCAACTATCAATACCCTGATAGACGAGGGGATTATAAAGCATTGCGAAGAGATTGGTGAATACTTGTATAAAGGACTTTTTTCCCTGAAGAAAAAATATCCCTTCATGGTAGATATAAGAGGCATGGGTCTCCTTTTGGGTATCGAACTTTCGATAGATGGGGATGCAGTGCTGAAAGAGTTTTTAAAGGAAGGGGTTCTGATAAACTGCACAAAGGGTAACGTGCTCAGGTTACTACCACCATTAATTATAGGCAAGGAAGAAGTGGATATATTCCTTGAAATGGCAGACAGAATATTTGAGAGGCAATGAAAACAGTGAATGGTAATTGGTGAATAGCAAAAAAATCAATAAGAACAACTGAGACAAAAAAACAGTAAACGGCGGGTGATGAGATTGAAAAGAGATTTTACAAAGCTTCTTGATATCAATGAGGAAGAAGGTATGCACCTTTTAGAAAGGGCCAAAATCTTAAAGAAGATAAGAAACAATAAGAAGGAGTACAAACCTCTGAAAGATCGAACCCTTGCCATGATTTTTGAGAAGGCTTCCACGAGGACAAGGGTTTCTTTTGAAGTTGGTATACATGAACTCGGTGGCCATGCTATTTTTTTAACCGCGGGGGAAACCCAGATAGGGAGAGGGGAACCCATTAAAGACACAGCGAGGGTATTGAGTAGATACGTAGATGCAATCATCATAAGAACATATTCACAGGACATTGTTGAAGAACTTGCCTGTTGGGCAAGTGTGCCGGTTATAAACGGGCTTTCTGACCTCTACCACCCATGCCAGATACTTGGAGACCTTTTCACAATAGAAGAGGTAAAGGGTGACTTTCGTAACCTTAAGATCGCATATATTGGAGACGGAAACAATGTGGCAAATTCCTGGATAGAGGCATCTATCCTTTTTGGGCTGAATATGGCTATCGCAACCCCAAAAAATTATAAACCTGAAGAAACATTGCTTGAGCAAGCGAAAAAAAATAAAGGATTTACATTTATTGATGATCCCTATGAAGCTGCAAAAGATGCGGATGTTGTAAATACAGATGTGTGGGTCAGTATGGGACAGGAACAGGAGAAACAGGAGAGAAAAAAAGCTTTTGTTGCATACAAAATAGATGAAAAACTCTTAAAAAATGCAAAAAATGATGCGATTGTTATGCACTGTTTGCCTGCATATAGAAACCAGGAGATTTCTGAAGGTATCTTTGAACGGTTTCAGGATGTAATATTTACGCAGGCAGAAAACAGACTTCATGTACAGAAAGCCCTTTTGGAATGGCTGATAAAAAATGAATAAGGATTCGAGGAGCCAAGGGTTCCAGGGTTCAAGAGCATAAAACCGCTCGAATCCTCGACCCCTTGAATCCTTGAACCCTGTTTCTTTGGAGGTAATGAATGGGAACGATAAAGAAGGTAGTGCTCGCATATTCAGGTGGCCTTGATACCTCTGTAATATTAAAATGGCTGCAAGAACAATATAAATGCAAGGTTATTGCCTATGCAGCAGATATAGGTCAGGAGGAAGAATTAACAGGACTTAAGGAAAAGGCAATCCGAACAGGCGCCTCGAAGGTCTACATAGAGGACTTAAAAGAGGAATTTGCGAGGGATTTTATATTCTTCGCGATAAAAGCCAATGCCGTGTATGAAGGCGGCTATCTTTTAGGAACATCTATTGCAAGGCCGCTGATTGCAAAGAGACAGATAGAGATTGCAAGAAAAGAAAAAGCAGATGCTGTTTCCCATGGCGCCACAGGAAAAGGGAATGATCAGGTCAGGTTTGAACTTACCTACTATGCCCTTGAACCCCACATAAAGGTCATTGCACCCTGGAGAGAATGGGACTTCTCCTCAAGAGAAGAGCTTATAGAATATGCAAAGAAACACAGGATTGATATCCCTGTGAGCAAGAAAAAGCCATACAGTATGGACAGAAACCTCATGCATATCAGTTATGAAGGTGGTGTACTCGAAGACCCATGGATAGAACCTGATGAGAAGATGTTCCGTACCACTGTCTCACCCGAAAAAGCCCCAAACAAACCACAATATATCGAGATAGGTTTTGAGGATGGTATACCCAAGAGCATTGATGGAAAAGACATGACTCCTTATAGGATTGTCGTTCATCTTAACGCAATTGGCGGTAAACATGGTATTGGGAGAGCAGATATAGTAGAAAACAGATTTGTTGGGATGAAATCAAGAGGAGTGTATGAAACACCAGGTTGTACGATTTTACATACTGCCCATAGGGCTATGGAATCAATCACCATGGACAGGGAGGTGATGCACTTACGGGATAGCCTTATTCCGAAGGTCTCTGAGCTTATATATTACGGTTTCTGGTATTCACCAGAGATGAAAACCCTGAAGGCATTGATAGATGAAACCCAAGTCGGAGTCACCGGCATAGTGAGGTTAAAACTTTATAAGGGTAACTGCATAGTTGCAGGAAGGAAATCAGAGAAATCCTTCTATAGACAAGACTTTGCAACTTTTGAAAAAGACACGGTTTACGACCAGAAGGATGCTGGCGGTTTCATAAGATTGAACGCCTTAAGACTACGTATTAGAGCAATGTTAAACCGGTAAATAGTGAAAAATGTATAGTGAAAAATCTTTTACAATTTTTGCGTTTTTGTAAGCTATTCACTATCAACTATTCGCTGCTTTCAGCAAGGGGTTGAGATGAAACAGTATGAACCACGTGTTGTTGAGGAAAAACGACAGTCAATCTGGGAAAAGGAACGACTGTTTCATGTGACAGAAGATAAAACAAAAGAAAAATACTACCTCCTTGAAATGTTTCCCTACCCTTCCGGGAAAATACATATGGGACATGTGAGGAATTATTCTATAGGTGATGTGATTGCGAGATACAAAAGGATGAGAGGGTTGAACGTGCTTCACCCGATGGGGTGGGATGCCTTTGGAATGCCAGCAGAAAATGCCGCTATAGAGCGTGGTGTACACCCTGCTACATGGACTTATGAAAACATATCGTACATGAGAAAACAGCTCAAAAGACTGGGACTAAGCTATGACTGGGAAAGAGAGATTGCAACCTGTGATGTCGAGTATTACAGATGGGAACAGTGGATGTTTTTGAAGATGTTTGAAAAAGGGCTTGCCTATAGAAAAAGCTCCCCTGTAAATTACTGTCTGAAGTGTCAGACTGTACTCGCAAATGAACAAGTTGAGGGTGGTACATGCTGGAGATGTGGGGAACAGGTTATCCAAAAAGAGTTAACCCAATGGTTTTTCGCAATTATGAGGTATGCTGATGAATTGTATGAGTATTGCGATAAACTCCCCGGATGGCCAGAACGGGTCCTCAACATGCAAAAGAACTGGATAGGGAAAAGTTACGGTGTGGAAGTAGGCTTCCCAATGGAAAACGGTACATCCCTTACTATCTTCACAACAAGACCGGATACGCTCTATGGTGTAACTTTTATGGTCCTTGCCCCTGAACATCCTTTCGCATACGAGCTTGCAAAAGGTACTCCCTATGACAAAGAAGTATTCTCTTTTATAGAAAGGGCAAAGGCCCAGGATAGGAGTTTCAGGGCTGAAATCAGTACCAAAAAGGAAGGGGTTTTTACAGGCAAATACGTGATCAACCCTCTAACCGGAAACAGGGTCCCTATCTACATAGGAAACTTCGTATTGATGGAATATGGAACAGGAGCAATAATGTCTGTGCCTGCCCATGACCAGAGGGATTTCGAGTTCGCAAAAACCTATGGATTGCCTATCATAGTAACAATCATGCCTGATAATGTGATGCTGGATCCCCAAACAATGGCGGAAGCATATGAGGGGGATGGCATTATGGTAAATTCTGACCATTTCAATGGTGCTCAGAACAGAGGGGCCATCCCAAAAATAATAGATTATCTTGAGGAGAGAAAAATCGGTAAGGGAAAAATAAATTACCGGTTGAGAGACTGGGGCATATCAAGGCAGAGGTATTGGGGCGCACCGATACCTGTCATATATTGTGATGATTGTGGGATTGTACCAGTTCCTTATGAAGATTTACCTGTTGTCCTGCCCCTCAACCTTGAGGTCAAGATGGTGGGAAAATCACCCCTGTCGGAATATGCTGAATTCTATACCGTTGACTGTCCAATTTGCAAAAAACCCGCAAAACGGGAAACAGATACAATGGACACCTTTGTTGAATCTTCCTGGTATTTCCTTAAATATGCATGTCCTGACTATAATGAAGGCTCACTCGATAGAAAAAAGGTGGATTATTGGATGCCCGTGGACCAGTATATTGGCGGAGTTGAACATGCGGTTCTCCATCTTTTATACTCAAGATTTTTCAACAGGGTGCTCAATGAGCTTGGATTTGTAGGGGTCAGAGAGCCATTCAAGAACCTGCTCACGCAGGGGATGGTGATAAAGGATGGGGCTAAAATGAGTAAATCAAAAGGGAATATCGTTGATCCCGATTACCTCATCGAAAAATACGGGGCAGATACGGCAAGGCTTTTTTGTCTCTTTGCATCGCCCCCTGAAAAAGACTTAGACTGGAGCGACCAGGGCGTAGAAGGTTCCTATAGATTCCTCCAGAGGGTATGGAGACTCATAACAGACAGGGCTGATGAATTAAAAGATGTAGAAGCAGTCTTTGAATCAGAAAAAGAGAATGAAGAATACAAACAGTTAACGTACAAGATACATAAGACAATAAAAAAGGTTACAGATGATATAGATAGATTCCATTTAAACACAGCGATAGCAAGTATAATGGAACTTGTAAACACAATATACAAATTTCTTGAAAAAGAAAGGAAAGAACCGGAAGCCATCAGATTGTTGAAAGGTGCAATTGAAAATGTGATCACGCTTCTCTTCCCATTTGTCCCGCATATCGCAGAAGAATTATGGGAAATGCTTGGTAAAGATGTTCATATTTTCGAAACATACTGGCCTGAATTTAAGCAAGAATATACTAAGGAAGACAAGGTAACAATGGTCGTTGAGATTAATGGTAAATTGAGGGATAGGTATGAGGTAGAGCGCGATATTGATGAGTCAAGATTAAAAGAGATCGTGTATGGACTTGAAAAAATAAAAAAGCATTTAGAGGGAAAAGAGATTAAAAAAACTATTATTATCCCAAATAAACTTGTCAATATTGTATGTGCGTGAATACAGGAAATCTTAAAAGGCTGAAAGTTCTGAGTTCCCTGCCCACCGTTCCACTCTCCGCAGCGCTATGGAGGACGGGAGCCGGCTCTCGGCAGACGGGGAAGTTCGGAGTAAAATCTTTAATACTATGTGTAATCATCATTACCCTTATGATGCTATGCTCCTGTGGATACCAGTTAGTCCGTGAGAAAGGTATCTTTGGCGGCGATATAACATCCCTCTATGTTCCTATATTCAAAAATAAGACATATGAACCTCATGCCTCCCTGTATGTTACAGATGCTTTTACAAAGGAGCTTATCTCTACCGGACTTTTTAAGATAAACAAAGAGGTTTCTGATGGTTACATAGAAGGGACTATAAAGAATATCAAGGTATTACCCTTTACCCTGAACAAGGATGGAATTGTGATTGAAAAGAACATGACTGTCGATGTTGAACTCTCCTTATTCAGGAAAAACGGCGGTTTAATAAAAAGGTGGGTATTATCTGAATCTGAAACATACAGGGTGGACAATGTTGGTTATGAAGACTACAATAAAAGAGATGCCCTGAGAAAGGTTTCAGGAAGAATGGCAAGAAAATTCTGTTCTGTTATTCTTGTAGATTATTAAAAACAAACCCAATCTATCCAGAAAAAGGGAAGAGAAAAACAGGTCAATGGTTCCATGAAAAACAGCAGTCGTTGACCAGATAGGTCACTTTGTTTCTGCAAAACTATGTATCTTTTTTGACAGCCTTGATATTTTACGTGCGGCGTTGTTCTTGTGTATGACCTTTTTAGATGATGCTTGATTAATGTATGATACGGCCTTCTTAAAGACCTCTTCCAACTGTTCTTTGTTTTTATCTTCCATAGCTAATGCTATTTTCTTTATATGGGTTTTCATGGTTGACTTCACATGTGAATTCCTTAACCTTCGCTCTTCAGACTGCCTTGCCTTTTTTATTGCAGATTTATTCTTCCTCAAAATCAACCCTCCAGATTATTTTGATTCTTTTTATCACTTATACCCATTAAAAGTCAAATATTTAAAACAGTGAATAGTAAAAAGCAACGAATAAGTATCAGAGCAGGCTTCGAAAATTTGAATAGTATTCTCCCTCCGCTGTTTACTATTCACTTATTTTATAAGTGGTTCTACGATAAAGAAGATTACCTTTTTCCAGCGTTTCTCTTAGAAGCTTTCAGTGGATTTATCTTCTGTTCTTCCACCTTCTTAACCTTCTGCACATGCGATGACATAGAGCAAGCGCTCTTCTGCCATTTTTGAGCTGGATACGGGAAGCTGGCACAATATTTACCAGTTTCAAACTCCAATATCCTTGAACACCCTTCACAATTTTCTACAATCATGTAGCATTTGCCACCATTGTAAGAGCATCCGATCTTTTTCATGAATATACATTCAATCCCTTGTTTTACTGTTTCACAGACCATAACGGCATCACCTCCTTCAAATATTAAAGTTTGTTAATAAACTATATTTGGACAAATTTGTCAATATCAAAATGAACGAGTAGGGCCTATCAGGATCTGGATAGGAATCTCTCTTTTAAACTCAGAATTTATGGTATAATAATATTGACATATCAAGAAAAATGTATTAACAAATATTGCTATTTGCAAACATCTTATATTATAATATAAAGTTTCGGCTGGTGTAGCTCAATCGGCAGAGCAGCTGATTTGTAATCAGCAGGTTGCGGGTTCGAGTCCCATCACCAGCTCCACGGAGAGGTTCCCGAGCGGCCAAAGGGGGCAGACTGTAAATCTGTTGGCGCAGTCCTTCGGAGGTTCGATCCCTCCCCTCTCCACCATAGAAAGGTAGTGAATAGTCCCGCTATTAGTGGGATTAGTGAATAGTTTTTAGTTTAAAAATTGTTCGTTATACACTATTCACTAATAACTGAATTTAAGGAGGCGGGAGTAGCTCAGTTGGTTAGAGCATCAGCCTTCCAAGCTGAGGGTCGCGGGTTCGAGTCCCGTTTCCCGCTCCAAAAAACGAAGCGGGTTGAGACGTTGCCCGCTCCAGATGCCCGCGTAGCTCAGTGGTAGAGCACTTCCTTGGTAAGGAAGTGGCCACCGGTTCAATCCCGGTCGTGGGCTCCATAAATAATAAAACGGAGGTCCTGTATGGCTAAGAAAAAGTTTGAAAGGAAGAAACCCCACGTGAACATAGGAACCATAGGACATATAGATCATGGGAAGACCACCCTCACATCGGCAATCACGAAGTGTCTTTCCAAGAAAGGGCTGGCCG
>CAIJOT010000341.1 GCA_903822335.1 uncultured delta proteobacterium | reverse complement strand
TTTATCTCATGCTCGAACTTGCCTTCCCCATCTTGCATACGACTGAGTGGACAATGAGGGGTAAGGTACTGGGAACAATGGGAAATCTCGTGACATTTTTTACCGGAAACTTCATTCTTGTCTACACCTAATAGGGTTAGAAATGTGTCGTTGACCCTCAGCACGTTAAACGCTTTATCTACAACCAACATTCCATCTGCTGCGGTATTAAATATCTGGTCGAGTTCTGCGTATGCATGTTTGATTGTTTCTTCTGCTTTTTTCCGCTCTGTAATATCGCGAAGCAATAGCACTGCTCCCCCATGCCCACTCAAGCTTCCAGTAATAATTTCGAGAGGGATGATGTCCCCGTTTTTCTTTCTCCCTGTTGCCAATCCAATGTGAAAGCCTTCTTTCTCAAGTATTTCATATATCTCGTGCCAGAGCTTTGGATGTGCCTGGCTGTCGAAATACAGGATGTCCGCTTTCTTGTTGATTACCTCATTAGCCTTGTATCCAAACACCCTTTCGATTGAATTGTTGCACATTGTAATGTTCCTGTTTGCATCAACAACCATAAGGATATCCTGGTTGATGCTTGAGATAACATCTTCCAGCTCATTTTGCCGTTTTTCAGCTTTTTTCCACCGTCGGAAGGTTAGCCAGAGAAGCCCTATCAGGTAGAGAAAGATAAAACGGGAGAGGAATTTGACTGTTGATAAACTGACGAAACTGTAAAGAAGGCTGTAAGTACCTTCAAGGAATTGGGTAGAAATGCTGAATAGCGTGAAAAGGATCGAAGTAATTGTGATTATAATTAAATTGACGAGGTCTCTGTTGCTCACATGTTGATTTTCCATTAGGGTTCTCTCTATATCATTTTGACCTTCCCCATGTCAAGTATAAGCCAATGTGGTTCACAACGCTTACTGGAAATAGTTATTCTCCTATGTATTTACTTTTTCTTAAGGACAAGCCTGATAGAGGCACCATGAAAACCAAACTTTTTCCGAATACAATTTTCGATGTATCTTTTATAATGTTCTGGTATGAGTTCCGGATAGTTTGAAAAGAGGATGAATGTGGGAGGAGGTGTTGTTGCCTGATGGATGTACAGGATCTTTACCTGTTTTCCCTGTGTACGAGGCGGACTGTGCCTGCGTAGAAATTCTTCAAAAGCTGTGTTTAATGCCGGGGTGCTGATTCTCCTTGTGAGTTGACCATATATTTTTATGTCTATTTCCACAATCTTCTCTATATTCTTTCCTGTTTTCGCAGAGGAAAAGATGAGAGGGCAAAAATCTCCATGAGGTATCCTTTCTTGAACCATTCTTTTATATTCATCTTCTCCTAACCTTCCTTTTACGAGGTCCCATTTGTTGATGACTATGCACATCCCTTTGCCCCTTGCAATGATCAAATGGGCAATACCTGCATCCTGATGACCCGCCCCTTCTTCTCCGTCTATTATGAGATTGACCACGTCTGCCCTTTCGATACTCTTAATGGCGCTCGAAACAGAATATTCTTCGACCTTCCTCAGTATCTTGCTCTTTTTCCGTAATCCAGCGGTATCAATGAGGACAATCTCCTTATCTTTACACACTATCTTTGAGTCAATTGCATCTCTTGTGGTTCCCGGGATTTCGCTTACTATCATTCTTTCTGAACCGAGCAATCTATTGGTAATAGACGATTTTCCTGTGTTTGGCCTTCCCACAATGGCGATTCTTATTTCTTTAGAAGTCTCTTTGTCTTTTTTATCCTGTAATGTCTGCCCTCTGTCCTCTGCCTTCTGATTCCCAGTGGTTAATGTTTTATAAATATCTTCCAGCAAATCACCAATCCCTATTCCATGCAGGGCACTGATTGTGTGATATTTTTTTACCCCAAGGTGATAAAATTCGGGGGTAGCCATTTCTCTCTTCTTTGAGTCAACTTTATTAATCACATAGAGGACGGGTTTCCCATACCTCCTTAATATCTTTGCAATGTCTATGTCTTGAGGGAGTATACCGTCTTTACCATCTAAAACAAATATTATCAGCGAAGATTCGCCAATGGATGTGTGAATCTGTTTTTTTACAAGGGGGAAAAAACCATCTTCTCTGGAAGGCTCAAATCCTCCGGTATCAACAAGCACAAAGGTTTGCCCATTATAGTCATACTCACCATAGTTTCTGTCCCTTGTGACCCCTGGTGTGTCCTCTGTGATTGCCTTTCTATAACCGATGATGCGGTTAAAAAGGGTCGATTTGCCTACATTAGGCCTGCCCACTATGCTTACTACAGGTTGCATGCTTTTTTCTCTTCATACCTTAAGATGAGGCTTAGAATGAACCCAATCAAGGGCAATACGAGTATGGATTTCAAGGCAGCCGGTACACTGAAATTGTCTGCGATTACACCGAGCAATGTTACTCCTATACCACCGGTTCCAATAGCAAAACCCACCATAAGACCAGAGGCAATACCAAGGTTTTTTGGCAGGAGCCTTTGAGCCATTACGACAGTCACTGAAAACGTTGAGATGAGCAAAAACCCTTGGAGTCCAAGAACAAAGAATAGAAGATAACCCTTTACTATAAACATGAGTGGCAGTGTTAACGTGGCGAGCAACATGGATAATCGTAAAAAAAATTTATGCCCCCACCTATCGGCAAAAGGTGAACCAAATAGAGTGCCCACAGCCCCGCTGAGAAGGTATATGAAGACAAGCTTTCCAGCAAATAAAGGGTCTCCCTTCAGGTAGTTGATATAATAGAACGGGATATAGGTGAGAAGGCCCATCTGTGTCCATGTTCTCATAATGACAATAGCGATGATTACGAAAAGGGAGATATAGGCGGTGATTGGAACGTCAGCATCGCTTACCCGTTTTGCTGCATGTTCCATGACAGGAATTTCTATGATTTTTCTGTAATAAATAATAATTGTGGTAAAAATCAGCGAGGGTATAACGATTATTGGAAGGGATGCAAACCCAAGGTATTGGACAATGTAAATAGACATGATCGGGCCTAAAGCAAAGCCGAAATTCCCACCAACAGAAAATATGGACATACCTGTGACGCTCTTTTCGCCTGTAAAGAAATGGGCAGTCTTGTATCCTTCCGGATGGTATGATGCAATACCAAGCCCGCTTATTGTCACGAGCATGAGTATAAGGACATAACTGGTGGGTATGGATAAAAGGGAAAACCCAATCCCTGCACAAAATAAACCTATGGGAAGGAGGATGGCCCTTGCTTTTTTGTCTGAATAGAAACCCAAAAGGGGTTGCAACAGAGAGGATGTGAAGTTTGCAACCATCATGATCAATCCGGTCATTGTGTATGTAAGGGAGAGTTTTTCCTTGAGAAAAGGAAGGGTAGCAGGTAAAGCGCCCTGATATATATCTACCACAAGGTGTCCCAATGAAAGGATCACCAGAACTTTCAGGTTAAATTTTCCCATCTTCAATTATCTGTAGTAATTTTAAAAGTATCCTGCATGTGGCACCCCATATTCTGTCGCCGTTGTAATGCATTGATGGGACTTTCTCAACCCTGCCTTCATGCTCAGCCAGTTCCATGACTGGATTGGCTTCTTTGAGGTATGCAAGGGGAAGGTATATGAGATATGCTACCTCCTGGGGATTTGTCTTGAACTCGAACGGATATGGTATTATACCCACATAGGGTGTGATCACAAAGCCTGTCAATGTATAGATATCATCTATCCTTCCTATAATCTCTAAATCTTTTTTCCTGACCCCAATCTCTTCACAGCATTCCCTTATTGCTGTTTTCATTACATTGCCATCTTTCTCTTCATACATACCGCCGGGAAAAGACACTTCACCCTTATGTATTCTCACAATATCGGTTCTTTTTGTGAGAACAATACATGCATCTCCATCTTTTTCAAAGATTGGCACCACTACACCAGCCAGTATTGATTGGGAACAGTGTATTGACTGGGCTTGGTAGCTTTTCAGTCTCTCTTTAATCAGGGAAATCATCACCTATTGTAACAATACAACTCTTGAGAAATCAATCGAAAAGGAAGAGGTAAAAAGATTTCATAAATAAACCAATAAATTCATTTACAATATATTGTTATAAATAGTATTATAGAAACTATGGAGCACAGGAAATTCGTAATAACGCGTAATATGCATATTTCCCAAATACGTGAAGGACTTGACCTCACTTACAAATCAACAGGAGTAATGATGGCTTAAACACTATGAAAAAGCATTGGAAGAGGGGATAGCAACCTATAATGGGGAGTATATAAGATGAAAAGCGATGACAAGATAAACCCCCACTCTTTGAATGGATCGTCAGAAGATGATAGTATTGATGCTAATAAAAGGAAATTTAAGAGAATAAAGACTAAAGTTTCAGTAAAGGTTGAACCGGTAGATGTCAAGCAAGAAGCGGATTTTGTCAATTTGCTGACCAGCGATATATCTGCCGGCGGTGTGTATTTGCAGGCAGATCCCCCACTGCCAGAGGGTACAAAAGTAAAGTTAGATATCATACTTCCCCTCGACAAATTGAGGCCCTCGAAGGTCTCTGGTCACTATTTAATAAAGGCTAAAGGCAAAGTGCTGAGACGTAAAAAAGATGGCATGGCGATTATCTTTTATGAGGATTACCAAATCTATCGCTATAAAGAAGCAAAGAAATAATTGAAAGCCTGCAACATGCTTTACCTATAGTGTAACCACACACTGCCTCTGATATTAAATCCATAATTATTTTAAAGGAGTCTGGGAAAAAAGGAAATGTTCCCGCACGATTGTAAGTTTAACAGTTAGTGTGTTCAAATTCTATTACCCCTTGGGGGGAAAATATGATATATTCTTGAAAATTTTCTTAATAAGGTGGACACATGATAGATGAAAAGATTGTGACGAAAGCTATTATTGAGAGTTATACGGAAAAACTCTTATCCTCATTAGAACTTGATGTGGCTATATGTGGTGCAGGCCCATCAGGCCTTGTAGCCGGATATTACCTGGCAAAAAAAGGGCTCAGGGTTGCGATATTTGAAAGAAAGCTCTCTGTTGGCGGAGGTATGTGGGGCGGTGGTATGATGTTTAATGAGATCGTAGTTCAGGAAGAGGGAAAGGGGATATTAGATGAACTTGACATTACTGCCCGACTATATACCGAGGGGTATTATGTTGCAGATGCGATTGAATGTGTATGCGGGATATGCCTGAAAGCGGTGAAGGCAGGGCTTAAGATATTCAATCTTGTGAGCGTTGAAGACCTTGTGGTAAGGGAGAATAAAGTCGTGGGTATAGTGATCAATTGGACAGCCGTCGAAATGGCTTCCTTGCACGTAGACCCTTTAACGATCTTCTCTCGGTTTGTTGTTGATTCTACAGGCCATCCTGTGGAGGTTGTAAAGGTTCTGGAAAGGAAGATGAATGTAAAACTCAATACCCCATCTGGAAAGATAGAAGGTGAAAAATCATTGTGGGCAGAGGTTGCAGAGTCAAAAACCCTTGAAAACACAAAGGAAGTGTTTCCA
>CAIJOT010000340.1 GCA_903822335.1 uncultured delta proteobacterium | reverse complement strand
TTTAATCCCACAGGATGTGGGACAAGAAGTTAATGCTAATACTGGCGATTTTTGCTATAATATTTCTGATGTTGTATCCGATGAAGGAGGTAAATCAAAATGTCGATGGCAAAGCAGAAAATGCAAGAGATCATAGAATCTCAGCCGGATGATGCATCCTACGACGACATAATTCGTGAACTTGCATTTGAACGTATGATTAGCAAGGGTCTCCAAGACGCGAGGGAGGAACGTTTTATATCCAATGAAGAGATGCGGCACCGGATCAGGACATGGCAGAGATAAGGTGGACCTCCGAGGCTCAAACATGGCTCAAAGATATTCACGACTATATTGCCGAAGATAACCCGTCTGCGGCGGCCAGGGTTCTACAAGGGATTTACGAAAAAGCACAGACATTGCGACAATTCCCTGATATCGGTTACGTGTACCGGTTAGAAGGAGAAGGAGAAATAAGAATCTTGTTGTACGGTCACTACCGCATCGCATATCTGAGGAGAAAGGAAAAAGGCACCATTGATATTTTAGGGGTTTTCCATGGAGCGCTTGATATAGACAAATACATAGTAAAATAATCAGGATCAGCCCTTGCCAGCCTGTTGCCCAAACAACCATGGGACACGTTTGAGGCAGCAAACCGGAATATCTTTGCAGCTCCTTCGTCGCCGGAAAGCGTTACCTGAGTCGCGACTTGAGCACGGTTTGGTACGACCCGGCACCGAGCCGGGTACCCCGCGATTATGGCCGATGAGTTGAAGCGTGCCTGCGGCCAGGCTGCGCTTAGGCCAATTGTTGCTCTTTTCATTCGCAATTAAACCGTACCGCTGTTTGAAGCTCAGAGCAAGTTCGAGAATTGAGCGGAAGCGAATTGTTGCAAGGGTAAAGCGCGCACGACCCACTCACCGGGTGGGTACCCCGGCAGCGAGGGAAATAGTGTTCCGGCAACAATATGCTTGCTCTCATTTTTAGATGTACCAATAAATAATCTTTTCCCGTATACCTTGTATTTATTAGATCGACGCCGCTGACCGGCAGATAGACAATCTTGTATACGAGCTATACGGGCTGACGAAAGAAGAAATTGCAATAGTTGTTAACAAAAGCTTTTGAAAAGGCATCCAAGCTTCCAGATATTCAACAAAACGCATTGGCAAAATGGGTTTTGGAAGAACTTGAGTCAGAAAGAAAATGGGAAAACATGTTTGCCGGTTCTGAAGATGTTTTAGATAGGCTTGCCGAGGAAGCCCTTGCAGCTCATAGACAAGGGAAAACCTATATTTTCCATTCGTATCACAAAGAATTACCGGGCTGTAGGTATTCAGCAAGATAACGAAATAATATGGTTCTGGATTGGCTCCCATGCGGATTATGATAGATTACTGCAACAATTAAGAAACGCTTAATAGTCTCGCAGATGCTTGCCCTCCACAAACAGCTTGCCGAGGCAAAGCGGTACTGCTGAAAAAATTATAAAATTTGAGTGATTTAGTGTATAATTAGCCCATACATGTCACAGGAATTGACCATCCTCATTATTACTGCAGCTTCAATCGGTTTTTTTCATACATTACTGGGGCCGGATCATTATCTCCCTTTTATTGTCTTTGCAAAGGCACGAAAATGGTCCATTATCAAGACAACATGGATTACCTTTCTCTGCGGCGTTGGTCATATCGGAAGCTCTGTTTTGCTGGGCTTTATAGGAATTGCCGTGGGAGTTGCCGTTACAAGGCTGGAGTTTATAGAATCTTTCAGGGGCAATATCGCTGCATGGGCCTTAATTACCTTTGGTTTCATGTATTTTGTCTGGGGATTGCGAAGGGCATTCAGAAACCGTCCCCATGAACATGAGCACGAACATATAGACGGAGACGCCCATGTTCACGAGCATACGCATTTCCACGGCCACGTTCACATCCATGATGAAAAGGAAACAAAAAATCTTACACCGTGGATCCTTTTTACGATTTTTGTGTTCGGCCCCTGTGAACCGTTAATCCCCATCATCATGTACCCTGCCGCAAAAAACAGTTTCTGGGGTGTGCTGCTGGTGACAACAGTTTTTGGAGGGATAACAATTCTCACAATGCTCGGTATCGTTCTCGTTTCAATCCTCGGCATACAATTCATTCCCATGACCAGGCTCGAACGGTATAACCACGCCCTCGCAGGCGCCACAATATTCCTTTGCGGGATAGCAATACAACTCTTCGGGATATAGCAAGAAGGTATCAGTTATTATAAACTATGAACCATGAGCTATGAACTGAATTACTCTGCCTTCTTCCATGTTTTGTCAGGATTATCGGTGAAGCTCAGAGCAAGTTCGAAAATTGAAAGGAAGCGAACCGTTGCAAGGGTGAAGCTCACACGACCCACTCACCGGGTGGGTACCCCGGCAGCGAAGAAAACGGTGTTCTCGAGAGGGAATCTATTTGGGCAACAGTCTGTGGAGTATCGACGAATGAAGGAAATACCTTCCGAAAAATAGACATATTTTACAGGAAATGAATTTGGGCAACATGCCGTAGAAAACCGAAATGAGATAAACAAAAAGACACTCCAGAAAAGCTCTTCCGGCTTTGAATAATGAAACTTATCAGCGAAGATTGTCAATCCTTTGACCAAAGGAAAGATAATGCATTATAATGTAGTATTATGAAGAAAAGGCCGAAAGAACCACCCGAACCAATGGAAAGGTATGATACTATCAGAAAGTACATCATAGCTCTCCTTGAAGAGTATACGCTCTCAGCGAAGGACATATCTACATATGTCAGGATTCCTGAAAAAGATGTGTGTGACCACCTTGCGCATATCAAGAAGACTATAAATAAGGGTAACCTGCATCTTTTGGTACAGCATGCTCAATGCAAGAAATGCGGATTTTTATTTAAAAAAAGGGACAGGTTAACCAGGCCGAGTAAATGCCCTATCTGCCACAGCAGTTTAATCCAGACACCCCTTTTTTCAATCAGAATAGTGCATTAATCTGCTGTTGATGTGCCTATCATTTCTTATACACCCCTATAATTTGGCCTTGCGAAATGATATGCGCTTTCACAGCTTTTTCAAGGTCAGCCTTTGAAGCGTTTGTGCTGATTTTGGGTATAGTATCAAGGGCGTAGTATAGCTTGAAGAAATACCTGTGTGTAACGGAGGGCGGGCATGACACCCCTGGGGTTTGTATCTCATTGTTCCCTCCTTTTTCCTTGTATTGATATTCAAATTATCGTAAAGGTTTTGATTTTTGACACCTTTTTTGATATAAATTAGCTCAATCAATGAGGAATACGATAGTAAAGATATGGGAAGGAGAGGCAAAATATATAAAATGGATTTTGTATATCCCCCTTTTTCTTCTATCCTCCATATATAAAATTTGTCTTGTATTGAGAGAGTCCATGTATAGAATTGGTTTGATGAAGGTTGATAAGGTTGCTATCCCCGTAATAAGCGTCGGCAATATCACGCTTGGCGGGACAGGGAAAACCCCTGTTGTAGAAAAGCTTTCCACAGACCTGAAAAAGATGGGTTTTAAACCTGGCATAGTTACAAGAGGCTACAGGAGAAAAAGAAAAGGCATATTTCATGTGGATACAAAAAATGACAGCGCCCGGGATGTAGGGGATGAGGCTATGATGCTCGCAAAAAGGGTACAGATGCCTGTAATGGTAGGCAGCAACAGAGGGCAGGCAATTGACAGGGGCATAAAAGAGTTCAATATAGACATAGCGCTCCTTGATGATGGTTTTCAATTGAGGAATATCAGGAAGGACATAGAAGTGCTTATTCTTCATGGAGCAGAAAGGAAAAGAAACAATGGACTATTTCCCCTTGGTCCTTTTAGGGAGCCCCTTATGAGGATAAAGGATGCCGATATAATATTAGTCAACAAGGGCGATCTCGATAACAACACAAGGGCCTTTGCAGAAGGTAAGCCGACCTTTAAAGTGAAGTATAAACCGGCATACCTCTATAATCTGAAAGAAAACCTGATAACCCATTACAATTTTTTGAATGGGAAGAGTGTTCTTGCTTTTTCCGGGTTGGGCGACAACAGGTCTTTTTTCCATTTGTTAACAAACATCGGTGCCCGTATTGTGCATGAAATATCCTATCCTGACCATTATGTGTACAGGAAAAAAGATATTGAAAAACTCTCATCCTTTGAAGATGTAGAGGCTATTGTGACAACAGAAAAAGATGCCGTAAAGATTGCCCATATGGATGTTCCGGCAAACCTCTTCTATTTGTCCATAGAGGTACGCATAGAGAGGGAAGAGGAGTTGCTGGAGTTAATACGTGAAATGCTGAAGATGAGGGACGATACATGAGAAAAACACGTAATGCTTTAGATGGCTGAAAGCCAATCAAAGCTAAAGGAGTAAACATGTCAGAACGAGTATTGATATTTGACACAACACTAAGGGATGGAGAGCAGTCTCCAGGCAATACCATGAACACACAGGAAAAACTCCGGATAGCGAGACAGCTTGAAATCCTTGGCGTTGATATTATTGAAGCAGGTTTCCCGATAGCATCGGAGGGTGATTTTGATGCAGTCAGACAGATTGCACAGATTATCAAGAACAGTGAGATTGCAGGTCTTGCGCGGGCAAACGATGAAGATATTGACCGGGCATGGGAAGCGATAAAGAACGCAGAGAAGCCACGGATACATACTTTTATTTCGACTTCTGACATCCATCTCAAGCACCAGTTTCGTAAGAACAGGGACGAGATTTTAAAGATAGCCGTCAATGCCGTGAAAAGGGCAAAGAAGTACACCACCAACGTTGAGTTTTCTGCCATGGATGCGACCCGTAGCGACTGGGATTATCTCTGTCAAGTTTTTGCCGGGGTGATTGATGCAGGGGCCGTTACCATCAATGTTCCGGATACTGTTGGCTATGCAATTCCTGAAGAGTTTGGCAAACTCATCCGTTATATCAAAGACAATGTTCCCAATATCTCTCATGCCATCATCAGTGTGCATTGCCATAATGACCTGGGGCTTGCCGTTGCGAACTCGATTGCCGCAATTCAAAATGGTGCCCGTCAGGTAGAGTGTACGATTAACGGTATCGGCGAGCGGGCAGGGAATGCATCCCTCGAAGAGATTGCTATGATCCTCAGGACACGGAAGGATATCTTTCCTGCTCATACACAGATTGTCACTGAGAAGATATATCCTACAAGCAGGCTGGTAACTTCTATCACCGGTGTTTCTGTTCAGCCAAACAAAGCAATAGTCGGTGCGAATGCCTTTGCCCACGAATCAGGTATCCATCAGGACGGGCTTTTAAAAGCAAAACTTACCTATGAGATTATGACCCCTGAGTCTGTAGGGATATCGAAAAGTTCCCTTGTCCTCGGCAAACACTCAGGAAGGCATGCGTTCCGGGAGAGAATTGAAGGACTCGGATATACTTTAGACGATAAAGAACTCATGCTTGCTTTCAAAAGGTTCAAGACGCTCTCAGACATGAAAAAATACATCTATGATGAGGATATTGAGATGATTATCATGGATGAAATATACAAGATACCCGAGAAATACAAACTCGTATACCTCAACGTGAGTTGCGGTAACATGACAATCCCTACGGCTACAGTGAAACTTGAGGTTGACGGGAACGTGTATCAGGAGGTTGGGGTTGGAGACGGGCCTGTTGATGCAGCGTACAAGATTATCAAAAAGATTGTAAAGACAAGCAGCAAGCTCGTAAAATTTTCTATAAATTCCATTACAAAAGATATGGATGCCCAGGGAGAGGTGTTCGTGAAGCTCGAAGAGAAAGGCCTTATTGCCATTGGGAAGGGTGCGGATACCGATATCATTGTGGCAAGTGCGAAGGCATATATCAACGCCCTTAACAGACTTGAATATATCAAAAGTAAAAAGATTGAGGTGAAATAGCATGGGAATGACCATTACGGAGAAGATACTCGCAGCACATGCCGGGAAGAGATTTGTAGAGCCTGGTGAAATCATTGAAACAAGGATTGACCTCGCCCTTGCGAACGATATTACTGCGCCACTATCGTTAGAAGAATTTGATAAGGTTGGTGCTAAAAAGGTGTTTGATACTGAAAAGGTCGTTTTTGTGCTCGATCACTTTACCCCTAACAAGGATATACTCTCTGCAGAGAACTGTAAGAAGATCAGGGAGTTTTCAAAGAAGTACGGTATCACATATTGCTATGAGGGGGGAGAATGCGGTATTGAACATGCACTACTCCCTGAGGCAGGGCTTGTGGTGCCTGGCGATGTGGTGATAGGGGCGGATAGCCATACATGCACATATGGAGCACTCGGCGCCTTTTCTACCGGTGTCGGGAGCACTGATTTAACCTATGGTATGGTGACTGGACGTATATGGCTTAAAGTACCGGAGAGCATAAAATTCATCTGTTATGGAACACGGCAGAGATGGGTTACAGGGAAAGACCTCATACTCTATATAATCGGAATGATAGGTGTGGATGGCGCACTGTATGCCTCAATGGAATACGAAGGGGAAGCGATATCGGCGCTTTCCATGGATTCACGCTTTACGATTGCCAATATGGCAATTGAGGCAGGGGCAAAAAATGGTATTTTTAAGGTAGATAAAAAGACCCTGGCATAT
>CAIJOT010000339.1 GCA_903822335.1 uncultured delta proteobacterium | reverse complement strand
TTCAGAAAATGGAGGCCCTTATCAACACTCTCATGGGATATAGGGGTGGTCTTGGACCCGCCACCTGGCATCAGCAGTGTATCACCACTTCTCCCATCTGAATGGATGTGGGTAGACAAAATCTCCGCACCTGTTTCAGTTTCTGTGACTACTGCCGCACCTGCCCCGTCACCCCAGAGGATACAACTTTCCCTCTCTTTCCAGTCCACTACCCTGCTCATAATCTCACCTGCTACAACAAGTGCAATCTTATTTGTACCTGCCCTTATAAGCTTGTCTGCCACATGGAGGGCAAAGATAAAACCTGAACATGCAGCAGTAATGTCAAAGGAGACAGCACTCTCACATCTCAACTTTGCCTCAAGCCAATTTGCACCAGCAGGACAATGGGTATCAGGTGTTATCGTCGCAAGAATAATAAGGTCAATATCTGCCGGTTTCACACTGGCCATATCCATAGCCTTTTCGCTTGCTATCTTGCATAAATCAGATGTTGTAACATTCTTATCAGCTATTCTTCTCTCTTTTATGCCTGTTCTCGTGTAAATCCACTCGTCTGATGTATCGAGAAATTTCTCAAAATCATAGTTGGTCATAACCTTTTCAGGCAGATATGAACCTGTTCCAATAATTCCAATCCTTTTCATCAAAACCCCTTTGAACCCTGACTTTTCGTTGATTTAATAGAACAAAAAAGGTATAAGGTTGTCAAGGAATAATTAAGCTACCAGCCTTACAGCAAAGGGGCGATCAAACAATGACGAAAGATTACATAGATCTGAGAGGCTTTATCACAATTCTGGTGCTAACCCTCTTATGGGGGCTAAACTACCCCGCTATAAAATTTTCAAATACTGGTCTCTCACCGATTTTTACCACCTTCCTCAGGTCATCCATCGCATCATTCTTCGGCATAGTCTATTGCATAATTATAAAACAACCCCTCTTCCACAAAGGTATAACCTTATTCCACGGATTTATTGTAGGCATGCTTTTCGGGTTAGAATTCGTATGCCTCTATCTTGGAATGCTTTACACTGATGCCGCAAGGTCAGTCATATTTATCTACCTCTCGCCCTTTGTGGTTGCTATAGGAGCGCATATATTCCTTAAGGAAAGGCTAAATGTAATCAAGACCGTTGGTCTGATTCTTGCCTTTCTTGGTATTTACCTCGTATTCAAAGGAAAACCTGCCACACACAGCAGACTTATGCTACTCGGTGATATACTTGAGATTATGGCAGCCATATTCTGGGGAGCTACAACCCTTTATATAAAAAAGTATTTAGCTCACAAGGTTCATCCTATCAATACCTTTCTCTATCAGCTTGTATTCTCAATACCTGTAATGTTTGTATGCGCATACGTACTCGAAGATGTATGGATAAGAGACATCAACCCCCTCGTTATCGGATCTATCGTATACCAGTCTGTAATCGTCGCCTTTGTCTCTTATCTCATGTGGTTTAAATTAATACATGTTTATCCTGTGGGAAAACTTTCTGTTTTTACGTTTCTCACACCTATCTTTGGTGTGTTTTCCGGCATTTTTATACTGAAAGAACAGCTGACAATTGGGTTAACATTGGGGCTTATACTGGTTTGTTTCGGCGTATATTGTGCGAATTATACAAAGGGGTAAATGAAAAAAAGTAAGATTATCACAATAGCTGGATTCATTATAAGTATTCTCCTGCTATACCTTTCCCTGAAAGACATAAAATTTCAGGCAATCCTGATGACCTTTAAAAAGGCAGACTACAGGTTTGTATTTCTCCCATTAATATTCATTTTTGTTTCTGCCACCCTATGTGCCTTCAAATGGTCAAAGATAGCAGGCAGTGGTGTTCGCTTTCGTGAAACATTCGTTGCACTTCTCATAGGGTTATTCGTCAACAATGTACTTCCTGCGCGGCTTGGAGAAGTAGCAAGGGGATATGTCTTATCGAAAAAGAAGGGGCTTTCTTTTACATATTCATTCTCTACCGTTTTGGTAGACAGGTTCTTTGACTTAATAGGGTTACTGATACTGATATTTTTATTTTTTCCAAAACACCACCTGCCCTTAAAAGTTTCACAGGGAATTTACATATTGGTGGCATTCCTCATAATATGCATAATCATTATGTTCATCATGAGCAGGGAGAATGTTGCAAACACCCTTGCAGGCAGACTTGTGAAAATCGAGAGGCCTTTCTTATCGAGGGTTGCAAAAAGAATAGTAGAGATACAGGAAAATCTGAAACGGATACATTCACCCATAAACTTCATATACTTCATATGTATCGCATTTCTTCAATGGCTTTCCATGAGCACAGCATTATACTTTGCCATGTTAACGCTCGATATTCCTATAAAGTTCGTCTATATTCCCTTTGTGTGTGCTCTCTTAAATATGGGTATCTCTATACCCTCGTCTCCCGGGTATTTAGGTATCTACCAGTTCTTACTTGTATACCTATTAGCGATCTTTAACGTTCCGAAATATGAAGGCTTCGCGGTGTCCATGCTATTCCATGCATCGTGGTATATCCCCTATAACATATTAGGGTTTGCATTCTTGCTAAAAGAACACCTGAAAATCAGAGAAATAAGGAAGTTAGAGGAAAAAAACGACAGCGAATGAATAGCCAATTGATTGATTATGGTTGGTGGGGTGGGCTAAAGTTCCTATTTTTCTTCGGTTTTCTTTTCAATATCCTTAAGGATATCCTCAACCTTTTCCGCCTCTTCGATAACAATAGGCTTCTGTGCCGTTCCTGAAATTGATGGTCTTCTCATTTTTGTAATATTTAATTCACCTGCTTCAGAAGAAATGGACCAGTTGTCCAAGTCAAACTGAATATTACGAATATGAGGCAGGCTCATTAATTCCTTTATTAGACCCTCAATGGTAGCAAGGCTGAAATCTCCCTTAGGGGATTTGTTCAAACTTCCATACACATATATTGTGCTTCCGATACAAGAATAGCTGACTTTCGTCATATCAACATGGTGGCTTACTAAGATTTGCCTCACTCTTTTATTTACTTCATATCTAAAAAATTCATCCAAGATAAGCACCTTATGGGAAATTGATGGCTTTGAAATTAAACAAAATTTGAGGCAATGTCAAGATTTAAATCCCCCGGGAATAACCGGGCCAATCCATATTGTTATTCGTCGTTATTCGACAAATCTAAAATCTTTCTCTTTAAATAATTTTGATGAACTCGTAAAAAGTCAAAATTATCTTGTTTTGTCATTCCTGCACCCATTTTCATGAGTGTAAACTCCAGCAGGTGTCTTCACTTGCGAAGTAACATCCAGTAAAATCAATCAGTTCTGGACTCCCGTTTTCACGGGAGTGACGGTTTTAGGACTTTTTACGAAACCATCAATAGTAAACGAAGTGTAGAGTATTGTCAAATTGAAAGCATGAAATTCAATTAGCCGTAACCACTCACTATAACACTATTGACTTTATGTGCTACATGAAATAAAATGTAACACAGGAGGTGCCGCAATGGATAAAACAATTACTATTCGCTTGACTCCTGAGAGAAGGAATCTATTAATGAGAGCTAAAAAACATTTTAAAACAACAAGAAACTCTGACGTTATTGATTTTGCCCTTCGGGCGTCGCTTAGAGATGTTGCTGATTATGAAAAAAGGTTAAATAGTGTGATAGGGTGCACAAAGTTTGCGAACGATGAAAACTCTGTTCTGAAAATTCGTGCGTTGCGTGATGGTCAATGATTCTTACAATTAATTCCAATATCTTATTAAGCATTTTTGCTAATGATTTATACTGCGAAAGGGCAGTTACGTTGATGAAGAAATATCGAAATTATGAATACGTCATAAACGATATTATATACCTTGAATTGTGTGTTAATTTTGACGAAAATTATTTACTGGATATGCATTTAAAGGAATTGGATATATCGCTCATTGAGGGTGTACGTGTGAATTATGCTCGTACTGTTTATGCATGGAAAAAATATCTCTCCAATAAAACCTATACTTGCCATAATTGCGGGAATATTTCTGGCCCCGTATGCCCTGTCTGCAATTCTCAGGTTTCTTTCAGACAGAAGATTCTGCCCGATTTTTTAGTAGCCGACTTTGCTCTGAGCCACAGCGACGGTATACTTACGTTCGATCCTCAACATTACAGGAACTATTTTCCCGGGCTGACAATTTTCGAGTAGAACAAAATTCCACAACCCCACGCAGACAGGTGAAACGTCGAGATACGGGAGGGATGGAGATGGCGGATTGCGGATTTCGGATATCATTCACCATTCACTATTCACCATTCACTGCCTTCATTTCGGATTGCGGATTTGTTTTCACTTGAACCCTCGAACCCTTGAATCCTCGACCTTTCCCCCTTAACCCTTCCTCCTATTTCGGATATCGGATTGCGGATTTCGGATATCATTCACCATTCACTATTCACCATTCACTGCCTTCATCCCTTGAACCCTTGAATCCTCGACCCCTCCCCTTCTTTACCTTCCCCTGATAAATGCTTGCAGATGACGGCAGATTGGTATAAAATGTTTTACGAAGGCATCGCTTGGAAAACGATAAACAACGAACAAGGAGGTGTCGCTATGGAACACGCTGCTGTAAAAGATTATGTCAAGATACCGAAACAGGAATATAACCTGCTCAAGGAAGTCTACCGCACTGTCAAGCGTCAGGCATTTCTCGTACGACTTGATGAATCTGAGCGGAATCTTGCTGCTGGCAAGACTAAAGCAATTTCCGTTGACGATTTTATTGATGCCGTGCAAACGGTATGAAACCGAAATCAATTCATTTTGACAGTGCCTTCGAAAAGCGTTGGTATAAGTATTTGACTGGGCTTACGGAGAAACAGAAAGAGCAGTTGAGAGAGCGCCTTGTTATCTTTAAGGAAGACGTCTTCGATAAACGACTTAAGACCCATCGATTGAAGGGGAATCTCAAAGAGTATTACGCGTTCTCGATAAGCTATTCTGACAGGATTGTTTTCAAAATAATTGAAGACAATTCAGTATATTTCATTGAAGTTGGCAGTCACGACGTCTGTTACTGAAAGGTTCTTTGCCTTTTAACCCCTCCTCCCATTTCTGATTGCGGATTGCGGAATTAAGGTAGTGAATGCTTGCCCTCGAATGGTTCTATCGGGGGGTGAATAGAGAGCGGATTGCGGAATGAAAACCCGGAAAGATTGCGTATTATATTTCTCCGAAATCCGAAATCCGAAATGAGATTGCGGAGGGTAAACAATTATGAATAAAGATGATATGAAATATAGGACAAAACAATTTGCCCTTGAAATTGTAAAATTTGTTTATTCTTTGCCGAGAGAAAAGATATCAGATGTGCTTGGTAGACAGTTGCTACGTTCA
>CAIJOT010000338.1 GCA_903822335.1 uncultured delta proteobacterium | reverse complement strand
TTCTCCAGTTCCAGTACCAATTCCCTGTCATCTAACACTTTCATCTTCGCATAGGGCTTGACAACCTCTATAACCTTTAATGGGTCGGTTGTTACCCACCCCTTCATACGCTTCACAAGCTCCTCTCCATTAAATGCCCGCGCCAACGTGAGGTCAATACTTCTCTTTTTCGCCTCCCACCCTACCAAAGCTGGTTGCACAACCATCGGCGTAACCGGGTCATGCATCGCCGCACACCGGAACCACAATTTAGCACGTATCATGTTCTCGCTCCTTCATGTTCTCGTCTTCTCATTTTACCCTCAACATACCTTTACAATAATCGTTTAGCCCGGGGATGTCAAGCATTCTAAGGGCCGGTTTAAACCCTCAACTCGCACCTGCTGTGAAATATCCCGTGCCATCCATATTGACGATTTCTATGAACCGTGAACAAAATATGGTATATAGTGCTAACGAACATACAACGGAGGCAAGATATCCATGGACCTATTCCAGGCAATAAAAGAAAGAAAAAGTATAAGGGCCTTTAAACCAGATCCTGTTCCGAGAGAAAAGATTGAAGAAATCCTGCGCCTTGTAACACAGGCACCATCTGCGATTAATCTTCAGCCCTGGGAATTCATTGTTGTCATGGGAGGAGAGAGGGAAAGGCTTAGCAGAAGGCTGATTAAATCCTACCATGAAAAACAGATTTCATGTAGTCCTGGAAATGTGAAACCCCTTGCCGATACGTTCAGTAAAAGGGGTGTCGAATCCTTCGAGTTGATGAATCCTTATCTTGAACAGATGGGGGCTCAGTTTGACAGGTTCATCAATGAGGGAAGCTGTAACTTCTATGGAGCGCCTGTAGCAATAATCATGTGTCTGGACAATGCCTTTTCAAAGGCACGTCTCGTTGATATTGGCGTTGGGCTGGGATACTTAGTCCTTGCTGCATATGGTTTTGGGCTCGCAACCTGCCCGATCGGTCTTATCACCGCCTATGAGGATGATGTGAAAGATGTGGTAAATATACCTGAAAACAAGGATGTGGTGATAAGTGCAGCTCTGGGTTATCCGGACTGGGATAGTCCTATCAACCGTTTCAAAACACCAAGAGAACACCTTAATAGCTTTGTGAGGTGGGTTGAATAATCTTTAAAAGGGATCAAGGGTTAGAGGGTTCAAGGGATTATGCGGGACTATTCACTAATCACTGTTCTTAATATCGGGGCGACTGGATTTGAACCAGCGGCTTCTTGCTCCCAAAGCAAGCGCGCTACCATGCTGCGCCACGCCCCGAATGCCTAAACATAACACATATATATGTTCATTACAACAGCAGTATTTTTTAAATACATATGTAGTTGACATCATTTTTTACTTGTGATAGAGATAGAAAATCAAAGCATCTACAAAAAAAGGGGGTAAAATCAATGGATGAATCGAGGCGTAATTTTTTAAAAACTATTGGAATTACTGCTATCGGAGCAGGGACAATAATGACAGGTATCGGGAAAGCCCACGCGCAGGCCAAACCAATTCTGGTAGGATGTCCTGTTCCCCGTGCGAGCGCATATGGCCAGAACGGGGAGAGGGGTTTGATCCTGGCGGCTGAAGAGATCAATGCTGCAGGCGGCGTCAAGGTAGGTAGCGTTATGAGACCGCTGAAGCTTGAAATCATCGATACCCGCGATGAAGAGCCGGGGGTTCCGACGAGTGAAGTGCTCCTGGCCATCGAGAAACTGATTCTTCAGAAAAAGGCAGATGTCATCGTTGGCGGGCCCTGCATGTCCGAATGCAGTATTGCAGCCATGGACCTTTACGCCAGACACAAGATTGTTGATATCGTCTCCATCGGTTCCTATACACCAACCTGGGATCAGAAGGTAGCAAAAGACCCGGAAAAATATAAATACTCTTTTAGGGCAAGCGGGAGCGTGAAGTGGTATATCAAAGAAGGGGTCGATCTTCTTCATGGCATAAAAGAGAATTTCGGGTATAACAAAATGTTTATCTCCATTGATGACAGCCTGATGTGCCGGGCAGCATCGGAGATTGTAAAGAACATGGCGGTGAAGGATGGCTGGCAAATTACAGGCTTTGACAAGCACCCTATTGCCGCTACCGACTTTTCTGTGGCCCTAAGTGACTGCAAGAAATCGGGCGCCCAAATCTTATTCATATGGGCATATGCGCCTGAGACCTCCATATTGTTAAGGCAGTGGGCAGATATGGAAGTGCCTGCGCTGCCCATCGGTTTTATAGGGGCAGCGGAGGATCCAGGTTTTTGGAAACAGACAAAAGGGAAAGGGGCTTATACGATTGTCACGTTATCGGAAACCGGCTGTACCCCTTCGAATGTCACCCCATTGACGAAGAAATACTACAATGCCTTTCAGAAAAAGTGGGGAGTACCCCCCAGAAGCACCGGCTGTGTGAGTGCCTATGAGTCGGTATACGTCCTCAAAGATGCTGTTGAACGCGCCGGGAAACTTGAGGCCAATGCACTCATCGCTGCCCTCGAGAAGACAGACCTTCCTGCCGTCCGCGGTACGGTACGGTTCGATAAGAACCACCAGATCATCTACGGATACAACCCGAAAGAAAGCGTTCTGGGCAATTGGGTCCAGTGGCAGGATGGCGATAGGATCACTATCTTTCCAAAGGAAGGGGCAACAGGGGCGATTAAGATGCCACCCTGGATGAAGAAATCGTAAAAGCAGTATACGCTGCAGAACCCAACGTTATAAGACAAGGTGGAAGAATATGGTGGATATCCTTTTCTATGGAACGGTGAATAGTGTTACCTTTGCTCTCATAGCGGTGGGCTTCACACTGGTCTATGGAGTGAGCAGACTGCCAAACTTTGCCCACGGCGCCATTTATGTGCTGGTCGGTTTTATGACCTGGAGCTTTGTCAACGATCTCAACCTGAATTACCTGCTGGCCATCCTCATTTCACTCTGTATATCATCGCTTTTGGGGGCAGCAATATACCGGCTGGTTCTCATACGGCTCAGGGGATTGCCCACCTCGGAGATTATCGCTTCATTTGCCTTTGGGTTAATCATCTTAGAGGGCTTGCGTTTACAGGGAATCGGCGGATTTAAAGGATTCATCGGGCCCTTTTATGTGCTGCCCTCTTTTATTGATGCGAAAATCAGGGTTGCCGGAATGCTCATCGATGCCCAGCGGCTCATCATCATAGGAGGAGGGCTGGCTGTGGTTATCACGCTTTGGCTCTTTACCCATTACACAAAGATTGGATTATCCCTTCGGGCAATCGCCCAGGATGAGCAGGCCGCCATGATGCTTGGTGTAGATTCCGACCGTGTAGCGATGATTTCTCTCTCCATAGGGTCAGCTTTAGCCGGTTTAGCCGCAGTTATCATCCTTCCCCTGGGTAATGTTACTGCCGAGGCCGGATACAGGGTGCTCATATATGCCCTTGCGGTATGTATCATCGGGGGACTGGGCAGTTGGGGAGGGGCCATACTTGCTTCCTTCGTACTCGGTTTTGCAATGATCGTAAGCACCTCGTTGTTTGGGGCAGTATGGGAGTCTGTAGTGCTCGTGGGAACAATAATCCTGATATTAATTTTTAAACCCTCAGGGCTTTTAGGAAAACAGAAAGAACTGGAAGAGAGGGTGTAAAGAGATGACAACAACAGAAGATAAAAGACAAGAGAGATTAGACAGGGGGATTAAGGTCCGAACCGAAGGACTATACGCACTGACTTCCTGGAGGGAGATGGGTTATCTCCTTGCGCCAAGAGCGTTCCTCATTTTTGGACTTCTCCTCCTCCCTCTTCTGGTGGATTCCTACTGGCAAAGGGTTCTATGCATTGCAGGGGTCTATGCGCTGCTTGCCCTGAGCTTTGACTTCCTGGCAGAATATGTCGGTCTGGTGTGTCTGGGAGGTGCTTTCTTTGTCGGGTGTGGGGGATATACAGCAGGACTGCTGAACCACTATCTGGGCTGGTCGCCCTTCTTCACGATTCCCATTGCCACCGTCATCGGGGCGGTGATAAGCACCCTTATCCTCTTACCCTGCCTCAGGCTAAGGGGGGTATACTTTGCCATTGTGAGTTTCATGTTTCCATTGCTAATCGTGAATATCATCATCGCACTGAATATCTTCGGAGGCACTGAAGGAATCAGTGCCCTTGCCACCCTCCCGAATATCTGGTTTGATCAATATCTCATTTTTGCAGCAGTCATCATCGCTCTCTTTGTAATGAGGAGGCTGGTAAATGAAGACATAGGGTTAATTTTCCGTTCCATAAAAGATAACGATCAGGCAGTGAGGGCATCGGGGATAAGCATCACCCTCTATAAAACCAAAGCGGTCTTCATTGCCTCGCTCATGGGTTGTTTTGGCGGCGCATACTTAAGTCACCAGTACGGCTGGCTGGGTATCTCGCTCTTTGCCATGGACTTCTCAATACTCCCCATTGCTGCAACAGTAATGGGCGGAGCGGGAACGCTTGTAGGTCCTGTATTGGGGGCGTTCATGCTAACCCCTCTATCTGAGGCGCTTCGCGGTTTTGGACAACTCAGGGTAGTTCTCTACTGCCTCATCTTAATGGGATTTATCGTCTATAAGCCTGAAGGGATCATGAACTACCTTCAGCGAAAATACCATCAGTTTGAACACTGGAAAGAGGTGTGAGCATGGGCGAAGAGGCTCTTATTCGTGTTCAAAATCTAAGCAAGTCTTTTGGCGGTGTCAAGGCAACGAAGGATGTCAGCTTTGAAATAAAAAGAGGCGAGATTCTTGGAGTGATCGGGCCTAACGGTTCAGGAAAGACCACACTGGTTAACCTGATCACAGGCTTTGTAAAACCTGATTCAGGAAATGTTTATTTTGGAAACAAAAAGATCACGGGATTAGATCCCGCCAAAATTGCGGACCTCGGTATTGTCCGCACGTTTCAAATCGTGAGGCCTTACCATAGTCTGCCAGCTTATAAGAATTTGATCGTTCCCCTGAACTCACCCCGGATTAAG
>CAIJOT010000337.1 GCA_903822335.1 uncultured delta proteobacterium | reverse complement strand
TGTCTTTGCTGCTTTTGCCCACATGTTTAATGTCTTTTGTTCCTCTTCTGTGAGTGTGATGGTTATCTTTTTTCCTCTTGGCATATATCCCTCCTGTGAGGATAGTATACACCATATTACTTATGGAATGCAACACTAGGGGAGGAATTTCGGAGGGCTTTTTTACCAGTTTGGCAGTTGTGGTGTGTCCAGTAGTAAATTCTTGGAACTAATAGATATTATTAAGGAAAGGGATGTTTTAACCGTCTATCCGATATATATCCCAAAACCTTGTATTTCGGATGGATGTATGTTATAAGTAATCTATTAGAAAGGAGGCAGTATATATGATGTTTATTCAAGCTTTTTTTGGTCTTATCATAATGTTGCTTTTTGGGTTTAACAAAAAGTGAGGAGAAGATAAACGAGAAATTTAGGACTTTTGAGAGCTGACTATTCAGGGGAATGGAGAGACAAGGCTCTTAATAATGCAAGAAGGCTTGGTTACTAAAATTAGACAAGAGTTATTATTGCTATTGGTCATAATCCAATACAGTTAAAACAAAAATACACGATTTCATATCAAAATAAACATTTCTTAAAAAACCCAATACTATTTGTTTGTAGGTGACATAATTAAATATTAAAAGAAATTTATATTCAATAAAGTACGTTCTCAGGGGTTAAGGACTGCAAAAAACCACGTGGTGATTCAACCTTTCATAAGTGTTTCCCGTAAATGTTTTGAAGTGACATTGCAGGTTTTTCTATCTCTCCGGGGCATATTAGGGGACATTCCTAAATAACTATCATCCAATAGACTATATCCTCTTTCATGAGCGATCTTATGTCCTATCCTGACTGCATATCCGATTGCAGGTTCTGTAAGCCCAAATCGGTCAGCCAGTGACTTCATGGATATGCCTAATTCCCTTACAGCAACAGGGTGGTTCACAATGCACACAAAATTATCTTAACAGGAGAACCGATGAGAAAAACACATTCAGGCTTGACATAGGTCGAACACTTTTATAAAGTAGAGACGGCAGGAAAAGGATCATTAAAAAGCCGTTCGGATAAAATCGGATTCAGTGTTCGAATAAATCGGATTAGACTGTCTTACCTTTATGTGCTGTTCTTACTTTGGTCGAGGCCTGTACATTTTGAGACAAGAGGTACAGTATAAATTGATTCAGGCTTACCCCTTCTTCCTTTGCTTTTTCCATAAGCGTTCGATGTAATATTTTTGGAGTTCTCAGGAGTATTTTTCCGCTGTATCCAATTTCAGAAGTCGGTCTCGGGATATACCTGTTTTCAGATCGTGCCGTTTCTAACCATAACTCTTGCGCAATCTTTATTTCTCTTATAGCCTCTTCTTCTGTATCTCCAAAAGCAGAACACCCCGGAAGGTCTGGTGTTGTGGCAATAAAGCCCTTATCTTCCTCGCTGTAAAAAAGTTTCACCGAATACAACATAATATTTACCTCTCTTCAAGTTTGTATTGTTCAATAATGTTCAAAAGCTGTTTTACCTGGTATGGTTTGGCCATACCGCCTACCTCCTGAAATGTTAATATCTCCTTAATACCTTTTCTGCTATATACCTTATGGCTGCCTCTACCACCTTTTAACTTAAATCCAAAGTATTCAGCTAAGTTGCATATCTCCTGAAAACGTATGTTATCAGGATTGTTATTAGCTTTTGCAAGAAGCTTTTCAATTTTACTCACAATATAATAATATTGCATATGATAGTATAAGTCAAGGACATTAAAAAAGGGGATAGAGCATTACACACTATCCCCTGATTCTTATTCTTCCTTACAGTTCCGGCGCATTTTCGCCGAAAAAGTCTATGTTTGCAGAGAGGGACGCCCATAAAATTATAAGATTTGAAGGACTATATGGATTGGCTACTGATAATAACCAGACAATAAAAACAAATAATTTTGCCTAATTAATACAGCGAACCGGTCATAAGGCAGCCTCTCGCTGATGGTCACGTTATG
>CAIJOT010000336.1 GCA_903822335.1 uncultured delta proteobacterium | reverse complement strand
TTCTCTTGATGGCTGTTTCGCATACCTGAAAGAGTTAGTGAAGATTCACAGAGGTTCCAGAAAAGACCTCAAAAGGAAAATTATTGAGGAAATCCTATGGAAAAAAAGCCCTTTATTTTGATATTATACCTAAATCATCAACTCTTGCTACTATCCGACCTCACCGCTTTGTAGGTGTAAGCAAAAATAGCACCTGACCATAATTGCTTACCACTTAACACTACTTACAGCATCATCTCACAAGATTTGACAGGATCATAACGGTCGCATAAGGGAACAGCATCAGGATTATCATAGCGATCACATAGGAGGGAAGATAGTACATACTTCCCTTAAAGACGGTACCGATAGAAATATCCTTCGCCATTCCGGCTACTACATAGCAGCAGATACCGACAGGAGGCATGATTGACCCCATTGTGGTAACAATACATATCATCTGCCCGAACCATATGGGGTCATAACCCATTGCCATAACTATCGGATAGAATATGGGGAGCGATACGAGTAGAAAAGCGAGGGCGTCCATTACACACCCGCCTATGATATAACACAATATAACAATCCACAGAAGCATCCAGTTCGGCAGGGGGAGGGAAGTGATAAAGTTTGCCGCCTCAAAAGGCAGCCTCGTGACCGCGAGGAAACGGCTGAATAGCACAGCCCCCGCAACAATCATAAACACAAGGCATGAGATGCGGAGCGTATCGACTATTGATGCCTTAAAGCTCTTCCACGAAAGCTTCCTTCTCACCAAACACAATATAAGGCCAATAGCGCAACTTGCTGCTGCCGCTTCTGTTGCAGTTACTACACCGGTAAAAAGGGCATACATAATGATTACAAAGAGGATAAAGATATCTATGAGGTCTGGAAGCGCCTTTATTCTTTCCATCCAAGTGCTCTTTGGTCCCCTTGGCCCCCAATCCGGATGACGCCAGCAAATATAGAATACAGTGGCGGCAATTAAGACGGTAAGTATCGCACTCGGTATTACATTCCCGAAGAAGAGTTTGCCGATAGATTGACCTGTATAAATCCCATACACGACAAGAACGAGGCTTGGCGGTATGAGAACGCCAAGGGTCGCGCCGGCAGCAACCGAACCGGCATTGAGCTGAGGATGGTAGTTATACTTTTTCATTTCCGGTATCGCTACAGTACTCATTGTGGCAGCAGTAGCGGTGTTGGAGCCGCTTATTGCAGAAAAGATTGCACATGCCATAATGGTCGTTATCGCCAAACCACCTTTATAATGGCCAAACCATTTATAAGTAGCATTATAGAGGCCATGGTTGTAGCCTCCATAATGGGCGAACTCACCTACCAGGATAAACATAGGGATAACAGTAAGTCCATAACTCGAGAAGATATTCCAGAGGTCTGTCCCGAGCATGCCGAATGCTGCCTCGAAGGAGGTCACATACGCAACACCCAGAAACCCGATCATGGCCATGACAAAACCGGCCGGTATCTTGAGCAGGAACAGAACTGCAAACATAATAATAATGCCGATTACACCAACAATTGGGCCGTCCATCCCTACTCCTCCTCTCTGAACAATTTTTTCAGGAAATCAACAAATGCCGTGAAACTCAACATGGCAAACCCTATAGCTACGGCAAAGACAAAGGGATAGAAGGGAATCTTTAATGTCTCCGAGACTTCCCGGGATTCGCATATCTTTATTCCCCAGACATATATCTGCCAACATGCAATTCCGAAAAAGATCATTATGATCAGGTCTGCTATTTTATCAATGACGGCTTGGAGTTTCTTGGAAAATTTTTCGGTTAAAATATCCACCACAATGTTGGATTTACTTTTCTGGGTAAAGCCAAGGGCAAAGGCGATTACAACTGCCCCGAGAAAGGATACGATTTCATAGGCACCCCTGTAAGGCATACTGAATATTCGCAAAACTACATTCCCGGTAGCAAGCAGCATAAGGGCCATTACTGCGATGCCGCCTAAGATTATCAGAATCTTGTTGAGAAAATCATTAATTGTGTCAAGATATTTCATCATTACCTCCATGCATGGGCAGCTTCTTACACGGTTTGTTTATTCTAATGCAAATGCAAAGGGTACCTGACCCACAGGCACCCTTTGCATTGTCTCGCTACTTATAGACTTTCTCGTACTTTGCTTTTAATGAATTTATATCTTTGATGATCTGATCACCGGGCAGACCCAGCGCGTTCGTTTTCTTTACATATCCATCGATGATGGGCTGCATGAGTTTTGGGATCTCTGCAGAGTCGCTTTTCGGGAGTTCAAAAACCTGAAAATCTTTGTACTTCTGCTTTGACCAAGCAAGGGCTTCCTTTACATGGTCATCAACATATGTTCCTGTCCATAAAGCCTGCTCACGCCTCATATCGTCAAAAATCTTCTTCACGTCGGCGGGCAGGGCGTTCCACTTGTCTTTATTCATGACGACGGCAAAGGAGACAACCTGAAGATTTACAAGTGTTACATAGGGCGTGTAGGCCGCATAGTTGAAGTCTTTGAGGACTTCCATGGAAGAAAAATTACCTTTCACGACACCTTTCTGGAGTGCCTCGGGCGTATCAGACTGCGGCATGGCAATAGGGCTGCCGCCTAAGTTTTTCAATACATCCACGGAGGTACCGGCCACCCGTATTTCCATTCCCTTAAGATCTTTTAAGGACTTCACGGGTTTACTTGTCATTAAATTTGCAGGTGGACAGGTAAAGAGTGTCAGCAGTTTTACTTTCTCAAATTCTTTGGCATTGTATTTTTCAATAAGATCGAAAAGGACAAGGCTCGCTACCCGCGCGTTAGCAAACCCGACCGGAAGATCGACAGCCTCTGAGATAGGGAAACGGCCAGGCTGATAACTCATCGCAAAGTTACCAATATCGGCCATTCCCGATATGACTCCGTCAAAGATATTCTTTGCTGGTAGTAATGTACCACCTGGGAAGGTCTGTATCTTGACCTTTCCGTTTGTCCTTTTTTCTACCTCTTTTGCCCATCTTTCCATCTGGACGCATGGGAATGTTGGAGCAGGCGGGAAGTTTGCATACTTAAGTGTTATTGTTGCCTGGCTATGAGCAATGTTCAGTGTAGCAATGTGAAAACTGCATAAAAAAGTGACTGCAATACATATTAAAGTTAGTCTTTTGAAACTCATAAAACACCCCCTGTTTATTATTTAACATTACAGCGTTATTTCAATGTGAACCTTCTTTTTTAACCGCCACCCCCTTTGTTTAAAAGCGTATCACAACGATCATTAAATTGTATACAAATATTCATTCTGATACACGTTCTACTTTAATAGGTATGTTTTTGTCAAGAAGTTTTTAGCGGTCATCTTGTCAGCCATCCTGAATGCCTCTATGAAACCAGAGGGGTCTGCAATCCCTTTACCAGCAATATCAAAGCCTGTTCCGTGTCCAGGGGAGGTGCGGACAAAGGGCAACCCTAATGTGATGTTCACCGTTCTCCTGAAATCAATGGTTTTCACAGGTATCAGACCCTGGTCATGGTACATGGCGATATACGCATCACAATCAATATTGTGAAATAAAGAATCTGCAGGGAATGGTCCCTCAACATGGATATGTAATTTCTTTGCTGAATTGATTGCTGATTGCATTATTGTTTCTTCACTGCCCATGAGACCTTGCTCGCCGGCATGTGGGTTCAGTCCACACACCTTTATATATGGTTCATCAATATGAAAATAGGTTTTCAGAGAGCTGTGTGTGATGGAAATACATTTCAATATATTGTCAACGGAGAGGGATCCTGGCACTTCCTTCAGGGGAATATGTATTGTTGCGAGGGATACACGAATCTTTCTATTCGCCATCATCATCACGTAATCTGTTACCCCGCTATAGTGGGCAAGAAGCTCAGTATGCCCTGTAAATGGTATGTCTGCTAAATGTATCGCTGTTTTACTTATAGGGCATGTGACGATTGCCGAAACTTCCCCTAAGAAAATAAGCTTCATAGCCTCTATGATATACCTGTATGAAGCCTTACCGTATTGTGCATCTACTCTGCCAAACCTTACTTTGTTTACCAACCCGAGGTCAATAAACTCAATATCGCCGGGGTTGCCTTCTTTAAATCCTTTCAATCTGATTTTTTTATCTCTGATGTGATGTTTGGCTAAGGTGTGAATAATGCTGAGGTCGCCGATAAGTACAGGGATACTTTTTCCGGATAGGTATGGGAAAGATTTTAAAACGATCTCCCCGCCAATGCCTGCAGGGTCTCCCATCGTTATTGCTATTCTTTTCAGATCTTAACCTCTATATATGAGGATTTACGGAGTTTATTGATATATTCCTTGTACCTTTTCTCTGATTCCTCCTGAACGATTCTTTCATGGATTTTTTCCTTTAACGTTTCGAAAGTAGTGGTATCCCCCTTCTTTACTTCAACAAGCTTCAGGATGTGAAATCCGTAAGGTGTCTTGATAACGTGGGTATGCATGCCTGGCAGGATAAGGTTGAGCTGCTGTCTAAGTTCAGGTATGAGTTCTTCCTTTTTCGCATACCCTATATCTCCTCCATGGACGCTCGAGGGGTCATCAGAAAACTCCTTTGCCACTGTCTCGAAAGGTTTCCCTTCTATTAAAAGGTTGTATGCTTTCAAAGCTCTGTTTTGCGCATCTTCTCTTTTGTTTGAGACCATAATCTGTTGAAGCTTAAGTTCTTCCTCCTTGTACTCGTCTGCGTGTTGCTTATAGTATTCCTTAAGATTTTCCTCTGTGACCAGAACATCAGGAGAGATTACACGGGCCAATACCCTCCCCCGAATTACATTCATTCTTAAGCCTTCATAGAAATCTTTATAGGATACGTTGTCTTTTTTTAGTTGTTCTTTTAATTCCACCTCTGTGATCAGGTATTGTTTTTTGATGTTGTCTATAATACCCTCTACTTCTTTGTCAGAGACCTCAATTTTGAGTTTTTTTGCCTGTTGTTTTAGCAACAAACTTTCAATGAATACGTCAATTTTTTCTTTTAATTGTATGTTCCTCAGGTATTCATTGACAGAGACAAATTTGTCCTTTTTCTCCACATGAACGTATTTTTCCAATTCCTGGAGGGTAATGACATCATCGTTGACAATAGCTATAATCCTGTCAACCACCTCGGAATGTAAAACAGCCGGGAGAAAAAGAGACAGGATGAAGAGGATTATTCCATAAAGAAGGCTCATTTCTTTGGTTGTGGTTGGTCTTTCGTCTCTGGTTTCTCAGTTTTGTCCTGTTTTTCTTGCTTCTCTTCTTTCAGCAAATCTTCATTTATTGTGATTTTTGCTGCTTTCTTTAAATCTTCTAAGTATTTTTCCAATATTTCTTTTTGCTTTTCCTGTGCTATCTTTTGTCTTATGAAGTCTTTTACCTCCTCAAAGGGCACATATGAAGGTGGCCTTGTTCCTTCCAGTCTTATGATATGGAAGCCAAACTGGGTTTTCACAATGCCACTCATCTGACCGACTTTACTCAATTTGAAAGCGGCTGCTTCGTATTCAGGGAGCAATGTCCCCTTAGGATGAAAGCCTATATCTCCCCCCGTTGTCTTTGCATTTGGATCAACAGAATACTGTCTTGC
>CAIJOT010000335.1 GCA_903822335.1 uncultured delta proteobacterium | reverse complement strand
TCAAGGCCAAAACCCTTCTGGAAGCCGTCATGCGCTACAGCCTGAACACCTTCTCCGACCTGTTCTCCATCTCCATGTTTGAAAAAGAGCTGAAGCGTCAGCAACTTCCCGGCAGCAAGCAGACCATCTCCAATTATCTCGGGTATCTGCAGGAGGTCTTCTTCCTTACCGCCCACGACAAATTCAGCTATTCCCCGCGGCAGAGGATCATGAACCCCAAAAAGATATACCTCCTGGATACGGGCTTTTCCCTGCTTTCAACGGATTTCTCGGAAAACCGGGGGAAATTGCTGGAGAACGCTGTAGCTGTCGAGATGTTCAGGCGCCGGGCGGAATGCTTCTACTACAAAGGCCGGCGGGAATGCGATTTCATCGTCAAGGAGGGAACAAATCCCAATATGGCCATCCAGGTTTGCTGGGAACTGACGCCGAAGAATGAACCGCGAGAATTTCGAGGGCTTCGGGAGGCCATGAACTCTTTCGCCATCAAGGAAGGTTTCATCCTCACCAACGATGAAGAGAGGGAGCTGACCTTCGAGGGTGCAAAGATCCGGATCATGCCGGTCTGGAAATGGCTGCGAAAAAAATAGGGACAGATACCAATATCCCACGGTTGCGACGCACTTATTGAAAGTCCCGATGCGCATCTGACGCCGATAGGTCCCTTTCTGAGAAAATCGACTTTCAAAGATATATATTTAGAGCACAGGAAGCCTGTTTTTCAAATACCTTAAGAAACAGTAAAGTAAGTAGAGTAAGTGAGTGAGTGAGACAGTAGAGGCAGTAGAGTAAGTAAAGTAAGTTGAGTGAGTGGAGTAAGTGAGTGAGTGGAGTAAGGGATATGAAATACGAAACAAGGTCGACATTTGAAACATTGGAAGCATGGAAAATGGCGAGAAATTTGAGAAAAGAAATAGCAGGACTGGTAAAAACATTCCCTCAGGAAGAAAAATTCAGATTAACCGATCAGATGATAAGGGCATCAAGATCTATAACTGCAAATATAGCAGAGAGCCACGGAAGGTATCATTATCAGGAAAATATTCAATTTTGTCGTCAGGCAAGGGGTTCGCTGTATGAAATGTTAGACCATATTACCGTTGCGTTGGATGAAGACTATATTGAACAGAAGGTTTACGAGAATCTGCGTAACATGTTTTTCGAAAACATAAAGGTTATCAATGGTTATATTAACTATCTGAAAAACCAAAAGGAAACTACTCAACTGACTTAACCTACTCAACTATCCTAACTTACCTGTACAATTCTTGACACGTTAGGTATAATGATATATATTTTAGTATGAATTAGTTCATACCAGGAGGGCCATATGAGTACAGCGATGAAAATCGCAATAAGTATGTCGGATAAAGAATTTCAGGAAATAGAGATTCTCAGAAAAGAGGAAGGATTAAGCAGGAGTAAATTTATCATAGGGGCGGTTAAATTGTTTAAAGAGTGGAAAGAGAAGGAAAAATTAATAAAAATTTACGAAGAAGGTTATAAAAGGTTCCCGGAGAGTCTTGAAGCAGCGGAAGGATGGGAAAAAGTTTCTCTTGAAGCGCTTCCCCGTCTCAATGGTAAGTGGTAATGAAAAGAGGTGAAGTATGGTGGGCAGAGTTACCATTGCCTATAGGCAGAAGGCCTGTTTTGCTTCTCTCCCGCAACGAAGCATATGCTATAAGAAATGCCGTAACGGTCGCAGAAATCACAACAACGATAAGAGGCATACCGGTTGAGGTTCATCTTGGTACTGAGGACAGCCTGCCTAAAAAGTGCGTTGTCAATCTTGATACTGTTGTTACAATAAAAAAGGAATCTTTGAAAGAGCGCATTACTATGCTAAGTGCTGATAAAATTGAGCAGGTGAATACAGCGCTTAAATTCTCTCTTGCAATGACTTAATCACAACAACTTTATTTGCCACCCCAGTGAAATAGAGTGGCAAATGCATTACACGGGGTAAACAGAGTAGGGCGGAGGGAAAAGATGGGGTAGGGCCGAAGTTGGGAAGATACGAAGATAAGAACCTTTGTTTTAACAAGGATAACGGCGGATAAAGTCTAATGAGAACCATAAAGTATATTTATGCGAAGCATGAGCGGGGAAATTACCTATAAAATTAAATTGACGCCTACCATCATATTGTATATACTTATTGTATCTACAAAAGGGGGTACATAAGCCATGAAAAAGGCAAAAATATTTAAATCAGGCAATTCTCAGGCTGTACGGCTTCCCTGGGAGTTTCAGCTTGATGTAAAAGAGGTGGGCATATTTCAAAAAGACGGTAATTTAATCCTAATGCCTGTGAAGAAAACCTGGAAGGACTATTTCGATCGAGAAAGCGAATTCACTGATGATTTTCCGGAACAAATTGAGGATACACTTCCGGAAGAGAGGTCCTTATGGTGATCCGGTATATGCTGGACGCCAATGCGTGTATCACCCTTATCAAGGAAAAACCTGATGCTATGCGCTTCAGATTACAGGATCTTTCGACGGACGAAGTAGGAATATCCAGCGTCGTTGCTGCAGAACTCTGGTATGGTGTCGCCCTTTCACAGAAGAAAAAACCAAATGAAGCTGCACTGAGGGATTTCTTGGATTATGTGACGATTCTGGATTGGCCGTATGGGGCCTGCCCCATCTATGGACGAATTCGCGCAGCACTCAAAGAGAAGGGAACACCCATAGGCGCAATGGATCTTCTCATAGCTTCCCATGCGCTATTCCTCGATGCTACAGTTGTGACGGATAATACGTTGGAATTTCAGCGAGTACCTGGTTTGAAGATAGAGAATTGGCAGAAGGATTAAAAAGAACATACTGAGAACAAAGAGAATTTAGAATTTAGAAAATGTAGAAAGATGCAAATGAGAATTTAGAATTTAGAAATGAGAATTTAGAAAATGTAGAAAACTGAATTAGAGGGACGTACAAAAACATTTGCAATAAGAGTTATCAAATTTGTTGCAAAACTCCCGAAAAACAAAGCAGCAGATGTATTGGGCTATCAGCTATTAAAATCAGGCACATCAATTTGGTGCAAATTACCGTGAAGCAAACAGGGCAGAGTCAAGAAACGACTTCATGCATAAAATTGGAATAGTTTCAAAAGAGTCCGCAGAAACGCAGTATTGGCTTGAGCTCTTCAAAGCAATAGATTTAAGTGACAAAGAGGAATTGAATTGGTTATATAAGGAATCAACGGAGCTACTTGCAATATTTACAAGCATTGGAAAGAGTGCTAAATCCGGTAAAAAAGCGATAAATTTAGAAAATAGAAGTAGAAAGTAGAATTGGGGATTTTTGAAGATTTGAAAATAAATTCTCAATTCCAAATTCTAAATCGGAACATGTCTATCGAATACTTACATCTATCGTAAAAACTACTTCTTCAAATAACTCATAACTGCTTCTTCCTTAGGATGGATTTTTTTCATTCATGAGCGTGTCGGGTTAGGCAATTCTCGATAAGGACGGCGGTCGGATTGTCTATTGACATTTCATATTTTTATTATTTATAATAAGAATATGAAATATAATGATTTATCAAAGGTCATCAAGGGGTCTTATTTTTCCCGAAGCGATATTTTGTCCCAGGGGCAGGAGATTTTCGACTATCAGCTTCATCTTTGGGTAAAAAAAGGCTATTTGCTGAAATTAAGAAACGGCGTCTATGCCTTCGTAAAGGACAGAGAAAGAATAAAAGGCGAAGAGATTGCCACATTGCTTTACCAGCCCAGCTATCTGAGTTTAGAGAGTGCTCTGGCATGGTACGGTTTTATTCCTGAGATGCTCTATGCCCATGTCAGCGTGACCGCCCGGATCAACAGAACTTTTACCAACGCCTTCGGGACCTTCATTTACCGGCACCTCAAAGCGGAACTCTTCTGGGGATACACAGAAATAAAAACCGACCACGGACATTACCTGTTGGCAGAGCCGGAAAAGGCCCTGCTGGATTATATTTATTTGAATCTGTCCAGGATCAGAAGCGACGCCGATTTCGAAAACATAAGATTGAATGCCGATATGCTCAAGGAAAGATTGGATGCCGATAAATTTCTTAAATATCTGTCGGCCTTTGGTGTAAAAAAAATGAAGGTGTGGGCGTTGCGGTGCTTACATTAGAGCAGATCACCGGTTACTTTCCTTCGCCGTTACGCGCGAATAATCCGCAGGGGATGCTCGTAGAATATCTCCAGCATGAATTGCTGGACTCCTTATTCAAAAACCAGGCAGCAGCATCGCTGAGCTTTATCGGCGGGACAGCCATTCGGATCCTCCATCAGAGCTACCGTTTTTCGGAAGACCTGGACTTCGACAATTTCGGTCTGTCTTTCGGGGAATTTGAAGCCCTGCTGAAGACCGCCTGCCGTGATATGGAATATAAAGGTTTCCTGGTCGAATACCGGGTTGTGGAAAGCGGCACTTATCATTGTTATATCCGGTTCCCGGACATCCTATATAAATCGGGAATCAGCCCGGACAGGGGCCAGAAAATCCTGATCCGGATCGACACCGAGGCTAAGGAAAAGCTCTATGAGCCGCAGAGGTTCATCCTAAATAAATTTGCCGTTTATCGGCAGATTCATACGGCGCCGGCCACGATTCTTCTATCACAAAAAATGATGACGGTCTTGGAGCGGAAAAGGGAAAAAGGGAGAGACCTTTTTGACGTGTCCTTCTTAATGGGATTGGCGAAACCTGATTTCACCTACATTTCAAAGTGCATGGATATTGATAAAACGGCATTCCTGAGGCTTTTCAATGAAAGGCTGCAGGAACTCGATTTGAATTTTTTAGCGGGTGATGTCGAGCCTTTTCTTTTCTTCTCCGAACAGAAAGAGCGAATACTAACCTTCCGGGAATATTGGGAAACTGTGGGAGAGGATTAGGTGTCAGGTCTACACCTTGACAATATGATTTGTAGTCGGGGAATACACGGATTATAGAAGGGGTTGGCAAGAATGAAGCGGTTCTTCGATGCAATTGTAGCGTTGATTACCCCGCGGGTCCATACCCCGAAGCTTGCTTCGAGATGGTTGCCCCGCAACTTACTGCGGGGTGATTCGTTTCATATTGTTGTCTCGCCTTTGATACCCCGTTGCTTGCCGCGGGGTAGTTCATTTCTTTGATGATTTTGTGTATCCCTATGCTCTTTATTGCTTTATTGATTAACCCCATTAATGCATTTCAATAAACACTCCTGTAGCGTTAGGCTTATCACGGCTTTTTCTTAACAACCCTTAAAATGAATAATAAGATTGCGGTTACATGGTGCACCCCCTCTTATTTTTCATTACTGGTACTCAAAT
>CAIJOT010000334.1 GCA_903822335.1 uncultured delta proteobacterium | reverse complement strand
TTCTACCATATGTTATGCGCATATGCAGGCTACGGGTATGGTAAACGACCACTCTCTTGATTGTTTCAGGAAAAGTGAGATAATTGAGAAATATGGTAAATAACCCGTCCGACAACGGCATACACGCGGACATTCACCCGCTTTCGGTGATCGAAAGACAAGATTCTCCTAAAAAACGTCCAGCCGACCGCTTGCAGCAGCGGTTGATTTTTGACTTTTGTTTTGAAAACAACTCTTGACAATGATACCAATAATGATACTATAATTAAATGGCTAAAATAGATGACATACTTGAACAAATAAAGCTGAATCCTTACCTCCCCCCACAAAAGTGGACACTCTCGACTATCGAAAGATTGGAGGTAAATCATGGCCCTGAAAAATGATAGATATACCTATCGGGTAACTTGGTCTGAAGAGGATAGTGAATATGTAGGTTTATGTGCTGAATTCCCCAGCTTGAGTTGGCTTGCAAAGAGTCCAGAGGCAGCCTTAAAAGGAATCCGTAAACTGGTTGAAGATGTCTTGAAGGACATGCAGAACCAAGCTGAAGCTATTCCCGAACCAATTGCCTGTAAGCGTTATAGTGGTAAATTTATGATACGGGTTCCTCCTCAAATTCATCGAAAACTTGCAATCCAGGCAGCCGAATCTGGTGTCAGTCTGAATCGTATTGCCAGTTCAAAGTTAAGTCAGTAAAAACAGAGGTCAACCCGAGGGGTCAGGAGGGACCAGGGGCATCCTTAATAAATTCAATTGACAGGGTAACGTCTCCAGGAAACAACAGGGTCAGCCCTTGACGGGCTGTTGCCCAAATCAATTTCGCATGTAACCACAAAGAACACCCTTCCTGAAGGGCGACATCGAGTACGGGTTGGGGGCCACCCATGTCGTACCTCCATGTGTACCCGGCTGAAGGATGAACGTTCCCGAAGGGACAATGTGTGCTGTCTGAGGAGGAACAACGAGTTCACATATTGAGTGATGCCGGATCATTATAGTGGGTAATCCGCACGGAGCTTAAGCACGAAGGAAACGGTGTTCTCGAGAGGGAATCGGTTTGGGCAACAGCCCATTGACATTTGAATTTTGGTTGGGACTAATGGGAGGTAATTATAATAAGCCATATAATTACAATTAGTTGCCTAACTATACCATGCAGCGAATCGCGTACCTCCCCCACAAAAGGAATGGACGTAGGGGACGTAGTTGTAAACGTTGCATTAATGACTTTCCCCCGCCAAAGAAAAATTTATTCGTTGATTGAGCCCCGTCATCCCCGCCCTTTTTCTTTCCATTCCTCTGCTATTATAATAAGTTGTCAAATAAAAGATGCTTTGCTTATTTTCAAGCTCAAGAAACAAAATATTTTTTAGGGTTGCATTAGATTCCGTATCCCTGGTGATGCTGTCCCGATTAAACGGGATGGGCTTGCAGTTAGGTCTGCGGAGGCAGAAAGAATGAGCGTATCTCCGGTGGAACGCCCCTGAAGTCAAGGTGCTTGATGATATCCTCTGAGGTGAACCCTTTCGTCTTTAGGAAAAAGCCCTTTGCCTGCGCGCATAGATGTCCCGATGTATCTTCGATGAGCCCGGAGAGGCAGTATGTCTTGCGAGCGGAGCGGAGGAACTGTCCTGAAGCTCGGTAGGTCTTTCCGCAAGAGATTGGCCTTCTGAACTCTACCTCGATCTTCCACGTTGCGGTTATCATCTTTGTCTCCATGAAAAGGGTCCACCACATGACCTCGTCAAGGATTCCCGTCACGATGCCGCCGTGTATTACACCATCATAGCCCTGAAATTTCTCATGGGCAGTAAATTCACAGAATACACTCCCATCCGCATACTGGAGCTCGAGGGCAAGCCCGCCCGTAGCAGGCCCGCAAAAGAAACACTTCTTATAACCTGGCAGCAGTCCCGTCATGATTTGTGAAATCCTCCTTTTTTGAGCCGGCCATTCGCCTGTCCAGGATTATCCCGGTGAGCACGAAACGGGGCTCTATATAACGTTCAGTTCATTTTCCTGCAATTTCCATGGATATGCAACTGATTTTATTACTGGTGGGAGACAGAGTCAGCCCTTGAATATTGACAAGGAAAGGATTGACCAAGCGGCAAACCAGTAGGAGTCTGGCTGACCCTCACGATCGGCTCCTTGTTCTCAGCTCTCTGATAGCTTCTTTTGTGCTTCTCTCAAAAGCCCTATGAGGGTTTCTATCGTTTCTGGTGACAGAGAAATACCCTCTGGTGTGGGTATTAATTCTCCGTCGTTAATAATCTGGTAGGCACGTAAATCAATAACTTTGCCTCCTTTATGATCCTCTATGGTTACCAGTACCCTATGCTTTCCATTTCTCGTGATTTTTCCTATCAGCACTGATGCTCCTTGTGTTCTTTGTTTTGTGGAGCGTATCATAACTTTCCTAACCGGTATGTCCAGATATTATTGTCGTTATCTTCTAAAACTACTCTTTTGAAGCCAGCCTTCCTGAGATGAATGAAAAAATTGGTTTCATCTGCAATTCTGCCAATTGATGCATCATGGAACAACGAGCACATCAATTTTATGGCTGTTTTATCCGGACCGCTCAGCTCTATGTCAACGAGAATACTCCTGTTTATGTAGTACTGCTCCAATTCATTGACCAACATTTCACGCTGTTTGACCATGAGCTGATTCGTAATGTGAATACACACATGTTCAATATGCCTTTCTTTTAAGATTGCCTTGTGCAAGAGGCCCTTGGCTGAGGCTTTAGTAGGGATAAATTTTCTGGACAAAGGCCTGATTTCAGGTAAATTACCCACATTTGTATACGGTTTTACCATGAATACCTCCTTGGCGGCGTGTTTAGGTGTTACAAATCTTCTTTATGCTGCTGTTCTAACAATCCTGAGCTATTTCTTTTTGTGATGCCGTGGTAGGTATAAATTACTGGCTACGTGATATATTTATACCACATCCCTTTTCTAAATACTACAGATAAAAGGGAAATCTGCAGCCTGTATTATATAGAATAAAGATTTGGCTTTACGTCCTACTACTAAATCCTGCTATTGGGATGAAAGCTTACAGGTTTTCACTCCGAACTCAAAACTATAGCCAATGCTGTCAGCCTATAGTTGACAGCATCACGGCATCAGAAACGCTTTCCCCTTTGGTCTTATTGTGAGAACAGGACAGGGTGATTTCCTCACAACCTTCTCGGCAACACTTCCTATGAGAATGTGCTCAATAGCACTTCTCCCGTGTGTTCCCATAACCACGAGGTTGATACCTTCAGTTTTTATATAATCTATTATCTCAACAAACGTTACCCCTGTTTTCACAACCTTTTTTACCGACATATCTAATGTTTTTGTAATTTTATCAAAATCCTTGTCTACTTCTTTTTCTATATTCCGTTCAATTGCTATGAGATTTTCTGGGGTGAGAAAAGATTCATAGGGAGTGAAATAATTTAAATTTGGAATAATGTGTATTAAATGCAATTCAGCATTATACTTTTTTGCAATATCTACCGCACAATTAAGAATCTCATCGGTAAATTCTGAAAAATCCACAGGACATACTATTTTTTTAAACATACCTTACCCCCCTTTCTTATTATATTTTTTATATATGTTATTTTCTGTATAGTCAAATGTTTTCTGTTGTTTCAGGGCTGGTTAACAGAGTTATAGTCTGGGTGTTCTTTCAAAAAATTATGGTGCAATGGTGACAATATGAAAAACCCGCTTGACAAAAATGCCAATGAATTGCTATATTTATCTATATCAAATCTAAACAAACAGGAAGGAACATAGATAATCAATGGATACCCTCTTATCAAAAGACAGGGGGTTTTTTTACATTTTGGAGTCAAGGATGAGTATAAAAAATTATAGTGAAATCAAGCATCTTATAAATCTTGGTATGGAAAAAGGTTATCTCACGCCTGATGAGATAAATGATGTTCTTCCTCAAAATATATTTTCGCCAGAGGACATAGAAGATATATTTGATTTTCTCTCAGAGTCGAACATCGATATAGTTGAAACAATTAAGGAAAAGGTTGAAACGCCTGAAGAAGAAACCCAGGAGTGGGGAGAAGCAGAGAGGTTCCCATCAGAAAGGACAGACAATATAATATGGGCATACCTGAAAGATATTGGGAGAGTCTCCCTCCTCACATCTGATGAGGAATACCGGATAGCGAAAAAAATAGAAGAGGGTGAAAGAAAGATAAGGAATTTGTTATTTGACCTGCCCCAGTCTGTTCGTGAACTTCAGGAGATAGCATCACAATTGAAAAAGGAGACTGCCAACATCATAGATGTAATTAAGAACATAGATGAGATGAACTATACCAAAAAGGATGAAGAGAAATACAAGAAAAAAACAATTTCACTGATAAACAACTTGAAGAGTCTTTATGAGAAAAAAGTGATGATACAGAAAAAATCAGTTGGAGCAGATGAGTTTAGTAAAAAACAAAACGAAAAAAAGCTTAAAGGCATTGAGAGTAAAATAGATGAAATATTGACCAATCTCAAACTTAATAAGAAGATACTGGAAGAGATAATAAGGAAGATTGGGAGACAGTTGAGATTCCTCGATGATAAGGAGGTCAAGAAGGTAAAAAAGAGATTGATGGAGATTGGTGAGATAGAAAACGGGCTGAAGATTGTGAAAAATAGACTTATCCAGGCAAACTTGAGGCTTGTTATCAATATTGCAAAGAAATACCTTAACAGGGGCCTTTCCTTCCTTGACCTTATCCAGGAAGGAAACATGGGTCTTATGAAGGCAGCAGAGAAGTATGATTACCAGAAGGGCTATAAATTCTCAACCTATTCAACGTGGTGGATAAGACAGGCTATAACAAGGGCAATTGCTGATTATGCGAGAACAATAAGGGTACCTGTCCATGTTCTTGAAACCATGAATAAAATCACAAAGGTGACAATATCCCTGTTTCAGGAACTCGGCAGGGAACCCAACCTTGAAGAGATATCGAACAAGGCAGGGTTGCCCCTCGAAAAGATAAGGAAGATTATGAAGGTCTCGAACGAACCGATTTCAATAGAGACACCCATCGGCGATGACGAATCAAAACTCGGCGATTTCATAGCAGATCCTAAATCCCCCTCCCCATTTATGGAACTTGTGGGTATTTCACTGAAAGAGGAGATATCTAAGGTTTTATCAACCCTTACCCCGAGAGAGGAAAAGGTAGTCAGGATGAGACTTGGTATAGGCGAGAAGACAGACTATACCCTCGAAGAGGTTGGGGAGGTTTTTGGCCTGACCCGAGAGAGGATAAGACAGATAGAAGCGAAAGCACTGCGAAAACTGAAACACCCGTCAAGAAGAAAAAGGCTGGATAGCTTTCTCGAATAAAATCAGAAAATTTGTTTCTTTCTACATTCTATTTACCGGGGCTTGCGTCGCCCCCTCCCCAAGCAAAGCTTGTGAAGCCTCCCCCTCTCGCTCGCTGTGCAAGCTGGATAGATTCCCACGGGCTTGCCCGTAGGAATCTATATCTTGAACTTCGAACCCATTACTCCGAGCTTCGGCACTGAGAGCGTTGATTGTTGTTAGTCAGAATCTGGGAAACCTTCACCCTTATTTTCTCTACCTTTTCTGGTGAGAAAGGCGTTATGTTTGAAAATGATGGATTCAGGGTGTTTTTCGGTTGAAATTCCTGTATATAGAATCTCTTTGCATTTCTTATATATTCAGCCACTTCATACACATCTTCTTCCCTGTGGAAAAAAGGAACCACCGTCATCCTGAATTCATAATCTATATGACTTTCCATGATAAACTGTATACTTTCTTCGATCTTTTCAATATCAACCTTTACGCCACACCATCTTTCATACCTTTTTAAAGGGCCCTTGACATCCATGGCGATATAATCTATAAGCCCCTCATTTGCAAGCATCTTCAATACAGAAGGTGACGATCC
>CAIJOT010000333.1 GCA_903822335.1 uncultured delta proteobacterium | reverse complement strand
TCTTCGCTCTCAAAGACGTCGTAGGCCAACTGCTGGCTCGTCATAAACTGATATATGGGGTCGATGCCGTCTTTAGGATCATCGCACAATTCCTCCAAAGCATTCTTCTGCCCCCAGGGCGTGGGCGGGTTGAAACGGTAGGCGCCGAAGGCAGCTTTCCATCGTTTCATATACCTCCTGAACAACTCCTCGGCTGTATCGGCATCCCTCTGTGAAAACCGGCTGATTTCATTAAGGGTCTTCTGGAGGTTCTCGTGGGATACCTCGGTTTTCCCCGTCAACGGGTCAATGACTTTTAAGGCGGAGTAGCCCATGAGGCACGTATCATTGTCAAAGACCATGGCCTCGCTCCCCTCGGGGTAGATATACTCCAGGCCCTTCTCGCGCATATTGAAGTCGGTGTAAGCAGGATGACCGTAGAAACGCGTCCAATTGGCGCACGGATTATAGCTGAAGCCGGGCATCGGACCGGGGTCGCTGATTACCGCGCCCCCCGGCTTCTGCATCATCTCAAATATTGCCGTCTTCATCCCTGCCTTTTGCAGGTAACAGGCTACTATCAGTCCATGGTGACCGCCGCCAACTACTATTGCGTCATACACTCCATCACTCATGTAACTCCCTCCTTTTTTTCTCATCTGTATATAGCGTTCGTGAACTCTGCGTGTCATCGCTGAGCTTCCTTCCCATATCCGATTTGTTTTACTTTCTCCTCAATCTTCCAAAGGGTAGCAGGATCATCGATCTATCATTCCTCCAGGACTACGCGACCTTTGCCCGAATATTGGCCTGCATTTCATCAACTTCTTTATCCGACATGGAATAGCGGAGCAGGAATTCTTCATCCGACACATCAGGTCCAACGCCCGTTTCCTGGCGGAGTTCTTTTATGGATTTCTGCGGGAACTCCTTGTTGAAGAACTCTTTGGCCTTCGGTGACGCCGCTATCTTGTCCATAATATCTGGGTCAATGGGAACCGTGGGTTTCCCAAACCATCCTGCCGCATACTGGAGGACACCCTCGGGCACCTGTTTGTATCTCTTGCCGGATATAACATTCATGCTTGCCTGCGTTCCTACAAATTGCGAAAGAGGGGTAACCATAATGGGATAGCCGAGCTCCTTCCGGACTCGAGTTACCTCTTCCACAATTTCCCCCCATCGATGTTCCATTTTCATCTCACTAAGCTGACGCTTCAGGGTCGTTACCATCCCTCCCGGCAACTGATGGTCGTAGTATGAAACGTCATACTCCGGAAGCGATCCACCCTGGCGTCCCTGGCTGTCCGCAATCTCTTTAAGGCGCTTGCTCATGGTCTCCAGGGCCTCATCATCTACGTTTATCTTATATCCCAAATATCTCAGATTCTTGACTACGTTGAAGATGGATGGCAGCGAGGGACCGTACGCAAGGGGCGGAACTGCGGTGTGGAATACCCTCACACCCAGTTTGGCAGCCTCTACATAGCATATCGGGGCAAGGCCGGTGCTGCAGTGGGAGTGGAATTCAAGGGGCAAGCCATTGATATTCTGCTGAAGTACGGGTATAAGGGTCTTGATACGCTCCGGCGTTAACAGTCCGCCCTGGTCTTTGAGATAAACCGTGTCAACGTTAGGACTATTGACGACCTCACGAGCCAGTTGAGCATAGTATTCATCGGTGTGCACGGGGCTGATTGTGTAGCAAAGCGCCACCACGACCTCCTTAATCCCTGCGGCCTTCCCCTGTGCCGCAGTACGGTGGATGACATTGATATCATGGGTCGCCTCGCTTATCCAGAGCCGGCTTACTCCGTTGGCGACCATTCGCTCTAACACCAAGCCTGTCACAGAGTCAGGCATCCACCTGAAGCCTATGAAACGCCTTCCAGTGGTTCCGAAACTGTAGGGGGTATTCGTTATTAGCTTATGAGCCCCGCGCATCCTTTCCCACGGATCCTCTTTATGCCGGACAGACATGCCCATGTGTATACTGGACATGAAGTCTATAGCCTTGAATCCTACCTTGTCCATAGTCGGTACCATTGATAAAACCATTTCGTTATTGAGGCCGGCAGCTCCCCACAGACTCTGGTTGCCGTCGCGCACGGTTACGTCGATAAACCTGACCTCTTCCTGTACATCAGCCATGTCTAACCTCCTGAATGTATTTTTTTCTCCGAACCCATAGCTTCTTCAAACGCCGCAACTACCGCCTGAGCAAAAGCCGGATCATCAATATTGGCATCTACCTCTATCAATTCAATCTCAGGTTTCAGTGCCTTCCTCATGGCCTCTACGAAGCCCTGTATTGCCTCGGCATTATAGTTCTCCTTCTCGATGGAAAGAAAGCCGCGCAGGGGAACCAGGAACTTAACCGGCCCCTTGGCCTTGTTGAGCTTCCGTGCGTACACTGATGCCACATCAGCCACTTCCTCGTTGGTAAGATAACATGTGCACCGCTGGGCATCCATAAAGTAGTACTTCCTTCCCTTGAGCTGGGGAACCAGTATGTCTTCGGTAACCCCCGTCCGGGAAAAGGTATGGACCCCTGCAGGCGCTACTACCTGGGGAATGCCTTTTTCTCCTGCAACCTCCAGCCGTCTGTCCCAGGAGGTCCGGCTGCCTCCGAATAGGGCGTTAGTAATACTGGAGGGGACCAGGTCAATGATACCTGCAAACAGCCCATCTTCGATGAGCTTCTCCATAGTTACCTCAGGGATTCCCGAGGCATGGAAGTTTACGGTCTCGTACTTTTTGTTCAGGGCCTCAGCTAAATACTGAGAGCACTTTTCCGTGTATCCATAGGTGCATATGACAACCATGGGCTTCTCATTCGCTGAACTGGAGGAGGGTATTTCATTTTCAACCATACCGCACATTGCGGCAGCGGCTCTATTCAACTGAGCCTTGAGAAGGCCGTTCAAGGCGCCGATGTCAATGGGGGAATGCATCATGGTTAAACCCGTGGGGCCAAAGAACCTGTTGGAGCCCGGCATGGAAGCGCCGGTCGACATGAGGAGCTTCGGGAGCGTAAAGGGGAGCTCCTGCATGATCTCTGCGGCAAGCGACGTATTGCTCATTCCGCCAAGGGCAAGGACACCGTCCAAGCCCCCTGCAGCGTACAGCTCTTTCAGCTTCACTATGGCACCTTTCCGTATAATGTCAATCATCTCCCTCCTGTCTTTGAGGGCACGCACCTTTTCTGCATCGCTCCCTGCAGCCCTGGTGATGTCATCAACGGTGATGTCTGCAGGAATCGTCACCGGACTCCCATATCCCACATCAACGCTGATCGGTGTGAAGCCCCTCTCTGAGATGAAGCTTTTCAGATATTCGACTGCTTCACCCTTCGTATCCAAACTGGAAATAATGGCTATGGTTTTGTTCATATTCCCCTCGGTGTGTATTTCAGATTAAGGTCTTTTGCAATAGCCCTGTAACAGTTATAGCTGCTACCCCGACCGATGCCGTGGGCTGAGTGGGCAGCGTGAGAGCAGAGATAGTAATTCTTTGCGGGAAGACGGTAATTGTGTACCCCTACGAAGGGTCTGAGCCGCCCACATCGCTCCGGCGTGACATCAAGGGCCCCCCAACCACCGCCATGCGCACAGGGGTTTCTGTTGAGAATGTGATCGGGCGTGCCCACATACGCCTCGATGAGGTTCTCCATGGTCATATTCGGTGCATACCTTGCCCACTCTTTGAGCCAGCGGGCAGGGACTATCTTATTCATGCTTAACCATTTTAGTTCGGGCCAATTTCTCCATGGCCAAACGAACTCTTCAATCATCTGCGTATACCGTCCTGGAGGGCAACGGCTCGGATCATAGGCATGATCCGCGGACGCAACAGCCAGGTACACCTTGCTCGACGTCCCTGTTTCCCATATCTCCCTCTGATACTGGCCGCTCAGAAAATACTCGGCCGCCTCTTCCCCAAAGTATAACCTCGCCGCCAGATGCATGTCCTTGTGGCAGGTAAAGGCCGGGGGTTCCATCATTGCAAGGGCGCCCCAAAAAATACTTGTCCTTTCATATCCCGTATCGTTCATATGGACAGGTTTTTCCAGGAGCTTCTGCGCCTTCATCCATATATCATCGGGAACATGCTCTTTGCCCAGCATGTCAAGAGCGAGATTGATGCTGAGGTCGCTTATCACGATGTCCGCCTTTATCTCTGACCCGTCCTTCAACCGTATACCTTTCGCTGTGCCGTTCTCCACAAGGATCTTTTCAACCTCATGCAGAACAAAGAATTCCCCGCCCAAATCCTCGAATGCCTTCAGCAAGGCATGGGTGATGCTGTGGGTTCCTCCCACTGCAACAGCCCCCGGCTCCATGGACAACATAAGGGCCAATACGTGGATGTACCACATAATCCCGCACTTTTCGCTGGGGTACAGACCGTGTGATGTCATGTGGCATCGCATATAAAATGTCTGCATCTCAGGACTTTCCCAGAGGGCCACTGCCTGTTCCCCGATCGTCATGTCGATCAGCTTTGGATCAATACCATATTTCGGGTCATCCAGGAGCTCTTCCAACGGGTCTTTGCCGTCTCCCCAGTCATCCGGACCGCTAAAACGGAACTTTGCAAAGGCCGTTTTCCATCTATTCCTGTATCTCTCTATGATATCTTCCGCAACCCCGGCATCATGTTTACTGAATTGCGCAATCTGGTTCACCAGGTCCTGGGCATTTTCAGAGGAAAACTTAGCCTTTCCCGTCAGTTTGTCTGTAACAGCATAAATTGCCTTCCCCAGGATATATCTCCCATCAGGGAAAGCCCACGCCTCATTGTACTCAGGAAAGGCATAGACCAGCCCATAATCCCTTAAACTAAACTCCGTATAAGCCGGATGCGTGTAGAATCGGGTCCATTGGGCGCAGGTGTTCATGATGTAGCCAGGCAACGGCAGCTCCTCACCGCAGGCCCCGCCGCCCATCTCGTGCCATCTCTCGAACATGGCGGTCTTGAGGCCGGCCTTGGCAAGATAACAGGCCAGTATGTTCGCGTGGTGCCCGCCCCCGACAATTACTGCATCGTATTTCTTATCTGGCATAATAACCTCCTTATCTAATCTCTTTGCGCTTCATTAACTTCTCTTCGGTACAGGGGCCGGTCCTTTCGAGGGTCCCGGAGGTGCAGCAGGTCCTGCCTTGGGGGCAGCCGCTGCTCCATGTGTACCGGCAGGTTTATCGTATTTCGGTCCTGCAGAAAACAGGAAGGGTATTCCTCTCATAATCAGGCCGGGATTCATGATGATATGCTTTACCAATTCCCGGAGATCGGGGGGGTCAAGAAAGGCCCTCACTGTCCAGTAGACTGGATGGGTAATCTCCATAACCATGAGCATCCTCATCGGTTCCTTTGTACCGTTTGTGGGCGGTTCAAGGGTTGCCGGTACCATATTCGTTGTCTCGATTGCTGCAATTCTTCCGGTAAGCAGCGTTCGTCCTAAGCCCGTTGATCTGACAAACATAGTGATCCTCCTTATTCCGGGGCTCACGTCGCCCCCTCCACGAACATTAGTCCGTGGAGCCACCCCCTCGCGCTCACGAGGTGAGCTAAGGGCTACGCCCCATTTAATTCATTCTTTATCTTCACTCACTGCGTTCATGAAAATCCTTTACTGGGGCTCACGTCGCCCCCATTCAATTTATCTTCTTAGAACAATCCAGCGTCTCTCGCTTCCTTCACGCCCCTTGCCTCTGGCCACCACTTCTTGATCCCTAAATCTTCTACAATCTTTTCCGCAGCATTGAAGCCAGGACCGAAGGTGATCATGCCGCCGGAATGAGTAGATGA
>CAIJOT010000332.1 GCA_903822335.1 uncultured delta proteobacterium | reverse complement strand
TGTTATCTATCCTGAGCTTTTTTATTCCACCCCTGCCTTTTCTCTCTATATTGTGGACCGCATAGAGTTCATTGATAAGCTTAGGGGGCTCTATAGGTTCTCCATAGCAGAATAGACTGAACCGGCCATACGTTTTTTTTTCACCTCTATCCATCTGGTATGATTCTATACGATATGGGGGATTTTTTAAATAGGTTTTCGTATTACCGATGAAAAGATCTTCTCCGTTATAAACACTGGGTAACATTTTATATGAGTCAATGTTATCCGTCTTTCCCATGCTTTCGGTAAGAATTAATTATGAGGCAACTGGGGCCGAAAACAGCACTTTAAGCTCTTAAATTGGCTATTTTCCGTACATAAAACGCCTTATTTCAATGGGTTAGCATGGTCCGACCCCAACCCCATTCCGGCAACCCCATCCCGGAACGCTGTTTCCCTCTTTGCTCCGCTGCGCTTCCTTACCCTTGCAACGGCTCGCATCCATTCGGCCTTCTAACTTGCTGCTGGGCTTCGAACAAATCAGGCCGGCCCAGACGCGGCACTGGCCGTGGGCTCATTTCTGCTTGCCGGCAGAGTTCCCAAGGCATGCTTGAAGTCGCGAATCGGGACTTGAAGTCGCGAATCGGGAAAAGCTCTTCCTGCCAGGGTGAATATAGGATGTCCCTATGGATTATTCTGGCTTTATTATTATAGTGGCAGCCGAGATTGATTATTGGTAAGGTTAAGACGCTTTTCAGCTATTGTAAAATAGGCTGTATCAACTTCAATACCTACAAAGTTTCTCTCAAGTTTAAGCGCAGCTACTCCGGTAGAACCAACTCCCATAAACGGGTCAAATACCACATCATCAGGATCAGTTGCAATACGTATGATGTGCTGAAGTATCCGTACAGGTTTTTGTGTTGGATGTGACGGATGTTTTACCCTTTCTGTACCCATGCAAATGGGTGATTCAATAAAATTGTGCATCTCACTTTGTTTGCCAAAATTCCATTTATGTTTTTTATTCCACATACATACAATTAGTTCATAGCTATTTAAAAAACCGGCTTTCCTGAATTTAGGAACAGGATTTGTTTTATGCCAAACCATGAATTGAAAAGTATCAAACTCTGGATCGAAAGTCTCATGCCACTTGCCGATGAGATTATAGCTACAGAAACAGAAAATATTTCCAGTAGGTTTAAATACACGTTTAAACTCTTCCAGCCATTCATAGGGATGAAAATCGGTGTTGTCCCAATCTGCCAGATCATTATTAATTTCCTTTCTCCATGAAAATTTCATGTTGCCAGTCGAATAAGAACTTAAATTGTATGGGGGGTCGGTAAGTATAAGGTCTACTGACGCCGTTGGGATATTTTTTATTTTCTCTCGAGCATCTGCGCAGTGTACATAGAAAGGCATGCTTATCCCAGATAGGTTAGTTTGATCTTTTGGAGCGCTTTCTTTATAACTGAAGCGTTGTCACGATATGCTTCTATGATCGTTGTATAACCATTTTCGGAGCGACAAATAAAATTCCAAAAATCTCTACCGATAAGTAGTTCATCGTCTGAAAAAAATTGTCTTACACGCTCCTGTCGCCATGGATTATTCTCGCCGTAGCGGTTATACGCTGTAGCAAAATAAATCAGTATTAGAGAGTCTCTTTCTAATGTATTAGAAAGGATCGAATACTGTTCAAGTATTGCTTCTTTTTCAGATCGAGCCTTTTTATTGTCCAAATCACCTCCAATTTTGAGCTCGATGAGATAATGAGTGCGATGATCAGAATCTACAAGATAGTAGTCACTGTCGTGACACTTGATTTGTGAAGAGATGCCGCCGAGTTTACGTAGAGATTGATAATCGGCGGAGGAAGGTCTTTTAATACGGCGCTTATATGCCTCTAATAATTCGGCAATTCTAGTTGTCTGCTCAGGGCTTAAGGGCCCTTCAACACTTTTTTTACATCAAATGTCAGCGAGGCAAGGTTCATAGCCATAGTTTCAAGCATATTTCCCAAAGAACTATCAAGCGAGCGTACCAATGCCGTGTAGTACTGGATTTCATCACCAAGGGCTTCAATGAACACATTATGAATCTTCATATTGAGTGTACCCTCAGGATCTAATTTTTCGGCTATATGTCTGGTTTGAAATCCATCGGCATAAGATTCTACAGCGGTTTTAACAATGGCTTGAATTGTCTTCTTGTCTGGCACATATCCTCCAAAATCTTGTTACAGATAGAGCTAATTAACTAAAATACGCCTGATGCATTATATATTACATCTATTGGTATGAAATTATCAATATTTATCTTGTATTGGATAGTTTATATGTTTATGCGAGCGGATTATAGTATATTTATGAAAACTCAGCAGGATTTACCAATATTGCTTGGGCTTAGGCTCAAACATTTGCGTATTCAGCGTCATTGGACACAGGAAGAACTTGCAGAGCGTATTGGCATTAGCTCGAAATATTTAAGCAGTATAGAACGAGGCAAAGAAAACCCTGGATTGTCAACCATTGCACGAATTGCAGAGGGGCTTCAAATTGAGCCTATAGAAATGTTTGACTTTGCACATGAAGGAAAAAGCAGAGTAGAACTCCAAGAAATCATTCAAAAACTAATGAAAAATGCTGATGATGATAAATTAAAAATAGCCACAAGATTTTTTTCTGCTCTTTGCGGTTAGTCGATTCAGACCAACCACAGAAAAAAGTGTCAAAATATAATGGTCCGTTGCCTGAATGTCCATTGAGCAATTTTCAGGCAAGAAACCGCAGGGTGCCGGGGCTCTTTGGCGAAGGGGCCAGACCAAACTAACCCATTGAAATAAGGCGTTTTATGCATGGAAAATGGCCAATTTAAGAGCTTAAAGTGCTGTTTTTGGGGGCAATTTGCAACAAAGGGGTATGGGGGGGGTCGAGGAGTCAAGGGGAAAGAGGAAAGGAGGGGAGGCCCGAAGAGATTCGGATGGCAATTTCTGACCTGTCTGCCACAACAACCCAGGCACAGGCAGGTAAAGGGTATGATCTGGACGGGGTCATGAGTGAGTTGGCAAGGTACACCCGGAAGTCCGAAGACGTGCCGGAAGAAATTGCTGTAACTGTTACAGCAATTGTTGAAATCTCAGGAAAGTCAATAAAGATGCTGTTTAACTGGCTGTCGCTATTAAAACTTCCTGATGAGATGCAGGAGGCGTCAACCCTCAACGAGACATAATGAACCAGGTATTTGTAATATTAATGGTTATCGTGTCAATGGTATTCTTGTCTTCGACATTGCAGCAGGACTATTATTCAGATTGCGCCGACAGGGAGGGCGGTAATCGTTGCAGTAAGAGGGATGGGTTGTGATACGAGGCAAATAACGGCACCAGCGCCAACTGGCATCCTGAGCTTTTCAAGCGTCTGAAAATGACGCGCTATACTTTTGTCAGGCGAGGCGGTCTTCTTAAACTCCAGAGGATATATTGTTCCGTCCTGTACTATAAGCAAGTCGATTTCTTTTTGGTCTTTGTCTCTGTAGTAATAGAAGGGCGTGCTGCGTCCGTTGTGCCACCAGCTTTTCAGAATCTCGGAGACAATCCATGTCTCCAGGATTGCTCCTGACATAGCGCCCGCTTCGAGCGTTTCCGGGCTGGACCATTCGGTAAGATAGGCGCACATACCGGTATCCAAAAAATAGAGTTTTGGAGATTTGACCAACCGCTTGGTAATGTTTGTGTGGAACGGTGGCAGTAAATAGATGATCCCCGATGTCTGAAGAATGGAAATCCAGTTCTTGGCTGTATTAGGAGCGATATCAGCGTCCCTTGCCAGTTCCGCCATATTCAAAAGCTGTCCGGTGCGTGCGGCAGCAGCCCGAAGGAAACGTATAAAGGACACTTCGTCGCCGACACGCGCAAGATCGCGAATATCTCTTTGCAGATATGTCTGAACATAGGAACTGTAAAATAAGTCACGGTCAGTATCCTCAGCTAAAGCAATGACCGGAAAAGAGCCTCGCCAGATAATCCGGTACAACTCTTTCAATGAGATATACCCGCCTGACAACGCACGTTTGTCGAATTCTTCAGGAACGGGCAGAAAGGGGGTGGATTTTTGACCCTGATGAACGCATTCCTGCCTGGAAAGGCCAAGAAGTTGAACAATGCCTACCCGTCCCGCCAAAGACTCGGATACGTTCTTCATTACATGAAATTGCTGTGATCCGGTAAGCCAGAACATGCCGGGCTTCCCGTCCTGGTCAACCTCCATCTTGATATACGGGAGTAACTCTGGTGCATACTGGATCTCGTCAATCAGTACCGGTGCGGGAAAACGTTGTACGAATAGAGAAGGATCTTCTTTTGCCAGACGCAGAATGAGCGGATCATCCAGAGTTACATATAGCCTTTTTTCATCACTCAGATGGCGGAGAAGGGTGGTTTTTCCTACCTGCCTGGCGCCGGTAACGAGCATTACCGGAAACTGAGAAGCAGCTTTTGTAAAGTAATTTTCAATTGTTCTTGTAATATACATGCGTAATCACCGTCCATTATGTATTATGATTGCATTATAGACGATAATATGTGGTTTGTCAAGCAGCGAAAGGGACCGTGTCCGTTCTCCCCTTTTCAGCCTGCCTCTTTCCCTGAAAGGGGGTATGATGTGCAGGGGGTTATGAACGAAATAATGAATTACAACCTGAAACTTGAAAACGTATCGGAGGCAATGACGGAAACAGTTTCCGTCATTGTTGACATAGCAGGAAAGTCAATAAGGACGCTGTTCAACGGACTATCGTTCTTAAAGCTTCCTGAAGAGATTCGGACGGCAATTGTCCCTCCGCTGTTGGGATTAAACCGTACAGAAGGGACGGGTCGAACTGGGGCGGGCGGCAGAAAGGTATTTTCCTGAAACTGACCGGGCACGATACAGGCAGTTGTTGGTTTTACTCTCCATACCCTCATTTATAACAGTCTTGCACCCTCGTATACTCTTTATCGGTCAGTAATACCTTGCTTCCGTGGTAGGAGTTGGTTTTTTTGTATTTTTAGCCACCGTCACCGGCTTGCCCGTGGGAATCTATATGTTCTCTCACGTGAGGCAGTTCACACACCCTTCAAGGATTATGCAAAGTATCTTCAGGTGTCTTTTCACTTTTGAATTGATCTAATAGATATTCCTCCCTGACCCTTTGCAGGCTTCTGAATATATTCTTTTTTACGTTTTTATTGTGTTTC
>CAIJOT010000331.1 GCA_903822335.1 uncultured delta proteobacterium | reverse complement strand
GGTTTTTTGATGTGGGGACATCATTTAATAACTTAACAGGAGGCCTCATTTTTTGGTAGTCTGATAAAAAACTTTTTTCTCTGTTAATTTTTGGGGTGTGGCTTGAATGCATGGGAATATATAACGGAATAAAATAGAGTATAACGTGACCATCAGCGAGAGGCTGCCTTATAGCCGATCCGCTGCATGACGTTGGTAGCCAAAATCATAGTTCATCACCAGGTAATGGTTTGCGGTTAGGAATCTTAGCAAGTATTTTTCCGAAATCATCCTTTTTCGCCCTTTTTGCTCTGCTCTTTAAATAGTCTTCTGTCATCAATGCGGAGATTTTTTCTGACACAGCAGACGAGATAAATTGATTTATAGAAACACCTTCCGTTTTGGCGACCTCTTTTATATGCCGATGAATTGATTCGGGTAATCGCAGGCTTAAAGCACTCATGATATTTCCTCCATTAGTTCTTTGGGCGTTATTGATCTTACGCCAAATTCCGTTGCTCCTCTGAAATCCTTCGTATTGTGCGTCACAATAAGACTCGTACCAGAAGCAACAGCCAATTCCAGTAAATGATCATCGTTTGGGTCAGACAAACAAGGACGCCACAAGTAATGAATCTTTTGATGTTCGCTTTGCAGGCAGAAGTAATCCAGCAAACTTTCAATTTCTTCATCTGATAAACCTAAAACTGCTTGATTTCTCTTTAGAATATCCTCATATTCAAACAGCAAGGTGGTTGATATCACAGTCTTCACCTTGTCTTGTTCTATCGCCTGCAAGACCTTAAAGGAAGCGCCCTTTGACGAATAAAGGCCAGCATATAGTACGTTTGTATCAAGGATAATTCTTCTTTTCTTTTTACCCACACTATAATACTATATACGGTATCATAATATTGTCAAGCAATAATTAATCTGTCAAGTTTATTAATGCCTGAACACCCATCACCTATGGCCTATCGCCTTATTGTTTCTTAGGTTTTCATAGGCAAAAACAGCACTTTAAGCCCTAAAATTGGCCATTTTCCATACATAAAACGCTTAATTTCAATGGGTTAGCTTGGTCCGACGCCAATCACATATGGACAGGTGTCAGCGAGAGGTCCGCTTTATGGCCGATTCGCTGCATGCCTTGGTTATGAGTGGACACGTTAACATTTTTGACACATCATATTTCAACATTTCAAGAGCGTCCCCAAGTCCCCACCTTGAGAGATAGCAAAAACCATGTAGAGGCCCTGAGGCAAAGAATAAAAGATCTCAACCCGGATAATATTTTGAAGAGAGGCTACAGCATAACAATAAAAGGGGAGACAAAAGAGGTCATCGTAAGTGCAGATCAAGTGGTTACGGGAGAAGCGGTTACAGTAAAACTGTACAGGGGGGAATTGGGTTGTTCTGTATTGGAAAAACGTTCATAATATCTGTAAATAGAAGTATTCATTATGGGTTTGATAAAAAAACATCGGTTCTTCCGACTTTCCTATGGGTAACCGGGAATTACTAACTCCACCTACGAGTCTTCACTATGCCCTTGCGGCAAATCTTGAACATTACGGATTGAAATAGGTTAGCCGGCCCACCGAAAGATGGTATGGCCCGGTAATCCCAAGCCTATCAATTGCTTTCCTGGTTGTGTCGCCCTAAGGGAGAAACACGCAGCTTCCCTGAGCATAGCGATGATCTGTTCCGGGGTGAATCCTTTCTTCTTCATTCTTCCTGCCTCCCTGTGTCACATTGAGCCAGAGCATAACTCAACATCTGGACCGTTTTTTTTGGGGGGGGCAGGTCAGCCCCCAATCAACAATATAGGAGGTTACGGCATGTCAAAAGAGTCAGTACATCAAGAAGTAATCGAGCTACTGAGTACAGCTTGTAAACAAAAAACATTGCAGCTCCCTACATTATTCGTAGCTTTAAAACGTTATTAGTCCCTTTCAGCTTTATAGGGAATATACCGGTAAAAGAACTAGACTGTCCGAGATACTGGGATGCACGTATTGAGTCATGCTACTGGAAATGAATAAAATAATACATCACAGGGTCTTTGCGGTAATTGCCACCCGTTTAAGAGCAAGAACATGAATGTACGACTCCAGTTAAAGGGCAAGACAGCATAAGCGGTTCTCGGTTTTAGCCCCTCGCAAGAAGTAATCTTCTATGAGGGGCTTTTTTGTTTTTCTCATCTATGGTAAAGTCTTCCTCCCAATCCTGCTCAGTCCACCATGTGTATAACCTCTGATACCCTTTATAAGCCTTTCATCCTGTTGTTACAGGTGCAATGAGATAGCTTCAGACCTTGGCGACGTTCTCCAGAAAAGCATCCATCACTGCATCGATGAATTTTTCATCCGATATATGGGCATCTACTTTTACGACCTTTAATTTGCCGGTAAAGGCCGAAATTGCGTCTATGAAGCCCGCATCTGCATCGGGGTCATACATGGGACCACCCACACGGTCATGCACCGAGAACCCCTGCATGGGTATTACCACGGTTACTGGCCCCTTGCTCTTGCTCAGTTTTTCACCTATTTCTCTTCCTACTTGGTGGAGTTCTCTATAGCTTGACCGGTAAGACATCACTGCTTCGTTGTGGAGATGAGTCTTCCGGCCCGTATATTTTCCCGGGGGGGCGGCAATGATATCACAGGTCCCAGGAACAAAAACCTGAGGCAGTCCAAACTTACCGGCATTCTCATAACGATCATCAGGGGGAAATGAATAGCCACCTGCGATGCGGTCAAGCCAGTCACTGGAGAGCTCGATAACGCCGCCGTCAATATAGCCGTCCGCAATTACCTGTTCCAGGCTGGCAGGACCGAACCCGAAGCAATGAAAGGTCATGGGCTGGTAGCCGGCGTCAGCAAGTCTCTGTCTTATCATGCGGTTCGCATCCTCAGTAGCACCCTTGGCGCAAAGGGCCACTATCTTTTTCTCGTTCTCTTCCTCCTTTACCTCCGCACTTGCCATTCCCACGACACCTCCGCAGGCCCTGGTAAAGATAACCCTTGTAATGCGGTTTAGCCCCACCACATCGGCCACCGAGTGAAACATACAAATATCCTTGGTTCCTACCAAGAGACTCACAGCCGGATTCCCTGCTTGCGAGGATACCATGAACTTCGGTACGCCTATGGGAAGGGCCCGCATCACGCCCGTTCCCAAGGCCGTGCCCATGCCTCCCCCGATGCCTAATACACCGTGGATCTTGCCTTCCTTATGCAGGCGCAGTGCGATGACCCCCGCGCCTTGAGTCTGCAGACCAATGGCCTCGGCCTCAGTCGGACTTTTTATTACCTGTTCAATAGTTGTGCCGGCTGCGGCAGCTACTTCCTCACGCGTGATATCCGGCTTTATTGTCGGCTTCCCTAATACACCACCATCTACTAATAGCGCCTTTGCCCCCAGAGCTTCTATCTGCTCCCTGCAAAATGCGACCTCCTTACCTTTCGTATCCAACGCTGCCACTACAAGGACTGTCTTCACAAGTATCACACTCCTTTTGGTTTTATTGTCTTCTGACGGTTACGTGCTCGTACCGGTAAAATTTTAACACATATTGTTTCCTTTGAAAACCAAATTCATCTGGCGTGTAGCTGAGACAGAAGCCGTCCTTCATAAAAGGAGTATTACGGTATAGGACATTTTCCAGAAACCCTGGGCCAGTATGAAGCCCAGAATACCTGTCATGACTATAATCCAAGCGTAGTGCATTGTTGATTCTATCCTTTTCTCCCATGCATCAAGCTGTTATGTCAAGAAAGATGTCCTCGTCTTTAGCAGCCTGCAAGTAATGGTAAATTCTACCTTTGTATTATGAAGTAAGGGTAAACACTCAACTACAGGAAGAACATCTCAAAAATGAGTTTTTGAATCGAACCAACATTAAAAATTGTTTGCTTCACCCACAACTCAACGATTTCAAACAAATGAATTGTCGAGAATTACGAATTGAAACAGAGGATAACGATAGAGCTTAGTTGCACCGCCGAATCATATCAGCCCATATGGATGAGAAGACTCCATCTACCGTGCTACTAGTGTTGCATTCCATAAGTAATATGGTGTATACTATCCTCACAGGAGGGATATATGCCAAGAGGAAAAAAGATAACCATCACACTCACAGAAGAGGAACAAAAGACATTAAACATGTGGGCAAAAGCAGCAAAGACAG
>CAIJOT010000330.1 GCA_903822335.1 uncultured delta proteobacterium | reverse complement strand
TTGTTGGATGGATTGGCAGTGGTTCTACATTGAGGTATCTGGCAGATATAAAAGAATTACTCATCTCCATGGCTTACCCTGAACGCTTACATTATAAGATTGTTGCGGACAAGCCCCTTGATATTCAAAATAAAGGGATTTTGTTTGAAAAGTGGAACAAGGATATGGAAAAGAAGGTATTATTGAGTTTTGATATAGGTATTATGCCCCTGAAAAATGACATATGGTCTGATGGTAAATGTGGTTTAAAACTAATCCAATATATGGCAACAGGATTGCCTTCCATTGCCCATCCAGTTGGAGTGGCAAACAGTATGATATCTGATGGTGTGAATGGGTTTTTGAGAATTGATACAAATGGTTGGCGGGAAGCAATTGAAATGCTCAGCAAGGACACAGTTTTACGAAACAAGATGGGAGAAGCTTCAAGGGCAATTGCTGAGGAGCGGTATTCCCTGAAGGTATGGGGACCCAGATTAGCGGAGATTGTGAGTACTCTATGAAAGTTTTCAGAAGAGGTACAATGGCCTGGTTTTTAAAAGATGAAGGGCTGATAGACGTTCTGGAGCAATTTTACCACCCGGAAAGCGGACGAAGACATTATGCTGTCTTTGAATATAAAGGCAGAAAAATATTTATAAAATCTTTCTTAGAAAAGGGTTTATATGGTTCTTTAAGGAACAAAATTTCCCCACGGGGTAATAAGGAATATCAATTGGGAGAGAAACTTTCCGCACTTGGTATCCATACCCCCGAGGTGTTAGGCTACGGAATAGGTAAAAGAAATTCCTGTGTCATACAGGAATGGATAGACGGGAACAGTTTGATAAATATACTAAATTCATGTCGGGAGCCGGGAGCCATTGGTCGAGAGTTAAAAAACTCCGGACTCTTTTATAAACTTGCAAACCTTCTTAAAACTCTTAAAAATCATTGCATCCGTCACAACGACCTTCACCTCGACAACATACTTGTGAAGAATGGCGAACTGTATCTTATTGACCTTCATAAAACGAAAATACAGAGATCCTTCGCTGTTGAGGATGAAATATCCAATTTATCACACGCCCTTTCCATGGTCTATGATGATATGGCAGAAGATGAAAGGGACAACTTTCTTCAACTGTATGGCGCACCTGATTTAAAAAATCACATAGAGGCTGAACTGAAAAGATTACGTGAAAGATGGGTAAAGAAGAAGGCGGAAAGGGCCTTTAGTAATACATCAAAAATAGTGTCCAATAGGGGCTACATATATATTGCTGGCATGGAAAAACAGGCTGAAGGTGAATTTGTAGCATCGGTAAAAGAGGATAAAAAAGTGAGGGTTGAGAGGTATAGCAACCATATAAGAAAGATTTACAGGAATAAGAGAAGATTGGAAAAGGCATGGAGAAACCATGTGGTATTAACTTATCTGAATTTATTCATAACCCCACAGGCATATTGCCTCAAAATACCGGTTTCATTCAAAGAAGGCTACATTGCAATGGAAGATTTGAAGGATAAGGGCGAAGAACTCGACAGGTATCTCGATCGAAATTATGATGGCATGAGGAGTAGTGAGAAAAGGGTGTTTATCGAGAAATTGTCGCAATTTTTTAACACATTTTTAAGGATGGGTATAGTCCATAAAGATTTGAAGGGTTGTAACATATTTGCTTTACACAATGGCAGCTTTATGCTGCTTGATATTGAAGATTTAATGTTTAAAGGTGTAAACGATGAGGCCATGAAAAGAATGTTGATACAATTAAATACCACCATACCGAAAAGGATTCACATGAAAGAAAGAATAAGGTTTTTTCTGAAATTATCAGCATTTATCAAGGCAGATAGAAGGCA
>CAIJOT010000329.1 GCA_903822335.1 uncultured delta proteobacterium | reverse complement strand
ATGGTCCGAGTAACCACCCCTGGCTGCGTATTTCTGCAAGGGTAATATCTGTAAAGAACAAGACAGAATAGAATAGCCCGACAGCCATAAGGAGTATTGCAGGCATAATCAGGACGTTATTATAACGGCGTAAGATGAACAGTATCAGCAGGGCAAGCACCAGTCCTGTTAACCATTTTATAAGGACATCGAATTGAAAGAGAAAAGGGAGGTTTGTGAGACTTAGTGTCAGGTCTGTCATGGCACGGATAGCTCCTTTAACCAGCAACAACCCTGTTCCAGCAAGAAAACCTCCAACGACCGGATAGGGGATAAACCTGATGAGGTCACCGATCTTGAATAATCCGAGGAGGAGGAAAAAGGTACCGGTTAGGAGAGAGGTCAGGATGATAGAAGCAACAACAGTTAAAAAAACACCTTCTCCTGCTCCAGAAAAAGGCATACTACTGACAATTGTGGTTGATATCAGAGTCAGAATAGCCGCTGGAATTTCATGGGGACGGGCAACCGTGCCTGGATAAGAACTCATCAAAGCCACCACGATACCAATAACAAAGGCCCCGAAGAGCACAAAACTGAGGCCGCTCGAAACATAACTGGAGAGTTGGCCAGAAAATATCATGGCCGCAAAAGCAGTTACCATAATAATGGTAAGAACCCCTGAGATGAGACCAGCATTGAAACTGACCAGTAGTCTGCCCGGCCGGAATTCGATTTGAAGCTGACGTATTATTTGTTCATAGCCCGGAAAATTCATAGAGTATGTATTGTAAAAGCTTTTTCAAGGATACCCATAGAGCCAAAAGTTGTCAAGAAATTTCACAGGATAAAAAAACATTGCAAAAAAATCAGGATTTTGTAAAGATTCTCTATCTTATGATACTTATCTATCCACCCGTTGCAAAACCATGTGAACCTCCAGCAGGTATAGCCAAACTTGCCGGAGCGCTCACTTCAAATGGGATAGCATGCCAGGTCCTTGATGCCAGTATAGAGGGTATCTTAAGTCTTCTCGAAGCCCCTGCAACTCCATCGGACACATGGACAAGGCGTGCTTCCCGTAATCTCTCACGGAACCTGAAGGTTTTAAGAAGCTGGGGTGTGTATACCAATATTGACCAATACAAACGGGCCGTGATGGATGTGAACCGTGTCCTTGAAAAATCGGTTATTCAAAGTGCTGTTCGCATAAGCCTTGCCAATTACTTTCACCAGGACCTTTCACCAATAAAAAGCAATGACCTTATGTATGCTGCTGAACATCCTGAAGAAAACCCTTTTTATCCATATTTTAGTAGACGCCTTCCTGAACTTATCGGGCATGATAGTTCGTCTATGGTCGGTTTTTCACTCAACTATCTAAGCCAGGCGTTCACGACCTTTGCCATGATTGGTTTTTTGAAGAGGGAGTTCCCAGGACTCATTATTATTGTGGGTGGCGGTCTTATGACCTCGTGGATGAGAAGCCCGGCGTGGCATAGTCTATTTAAGGGTTTAATTGACCACCTCGTTGCCGGACCAGGGGAATATCCACTTCTATCAATTCTCGGCAAGAAAATTCTTGATGGAGAGAATTATCCGCCAACATATAACTCCCTGCCTCTCGATGATTACCTTTCCCCCGGGTTTATCCTGCCTTATAGCTCTTCTACAGGGTGCTACTGGAATAAATGTTCATTCTGCCCGGAGAGGGCTGAGGGAAATCCCTATGCCCAGATCCCTCCATATAAAGCAGTAAAAGAACTCCGGAATCTCACCGTGCAGATGAAACCTGTCCTCATCCATATGGTTGACAATGCGATTAGTCCTCACCTCTTGGAGGCAATCATTGATACCCCTCCTCAAGCTCCCTGGTATGGTTTTGCAAGGATTACCAGCCACCTTACAGATTTAGATTTTTGTATGGCTCTTAAAAGTTCAGGATGTGTCATGCTGAAGCTTGGTGTTGAGTCAGGGGATCAGGGGGTTCTCGATGACATGCACAAAGGAAATGACCTTGAAATGACTTCTTTCGCATTAAAGACATTAAAAAAATCAGGTATCGCCACCTATGTCTACCTCCTTTTTGGAACACCGTCAGAAACAGCAACTGAGGCGCGGGCAACCCTCGATTTTACAGTAAGACATAGTGATTACATTGATTTCTTGAATATTGCCATATTCAACCTCCCCCTCAACAGCCCAGAAACATCAAAACTTGAAACCATGAATTTTTATGAAGGCGACCTTTCTCTCTATACGGACTTTATTCATCCAGAGGGTTGGAACAGACAACGGGTAAGGCAGTTTCTTGAAAAGGAATTTAAAAAGCATCCGGCAATCCAATCAATATTACGGAAACATCCCCCAATCTTCACCTCCAACCATGCACCCCTTTTTGTGATGAAGCATGCTTCCGCCTCTTCTTTGCCTTGACTTATGTTGGTAAAGAGAATAATAATAAATACCCAGCAACAAGGAATGCTGTGAAAGTTATTGCTTAAATATTCTAAAAAGGAGTAACTATGGAGACAATTAAAATCATGCCTTGCCTTGATATGAAAAACGGTCGTGTGGTAAAGGGAGTTCATTTTGTAGATTTGAGAGAGGTTGGTGACCCTGTGGAAAACGCTGCCTTTTATCAGAAGGAAGGGGCTGATGAGCTTGCCATGCTTGATATTGCAGCAACTCTTGAAAACCGCAAGACCAGATTGGACTGGGTAAAACAGGTTGCCTCTGTGATTGATATTCCTCTGACTGTAGGCGGCGGTATCAACAGTCTCGAAGATATAGAATTAGTCATTGCAGCCGGTGCTGACAAGGTTTCTATGAACAGTGCGGCAGTAAAAAATCCGGAGCTCGTGAGGGAGGCAGCGAAAAAGTTTGGCTCTGGAAAGATTACTGTGGCAATTGATGCGAGAAGGAACAAGATAATGCCTTCAGGTTTTGAACTTGTTGTCTCAGGGGGCACCACACCGGTTGGTAAAGACGCCATCAAATGGGCAAGAACGTGTCAGGACTTAGGAGCGGGTGTGGTTCTGCCTACAAGCATGGATGGAGATGGAACCTTAGCGGGCTATGACCTTGAATTTACAAAAGCTGTTTCCGATGTGGTCAACGTGCCGGTAGTAGCCTCAGGTGGTGCAGGGACATTAGAGCACTTCTATGAAGGGGTTGTCAAAGGTGGTGCACAGATTTTGTTAGCTGCATCGGTCTTTCACTTTCGGACCTTCAGCATTAAACAGGTAAAAACATATTTGAGGGAAAAGGGGTTAAAGGTCATTCTTTGAAAAAGATGTTCATTCCGTTTCTTTCAAACACACTGAATAGACTGGCGGATGTAGCCGGTAATAATTCTCACGACTGGTATAATGTATGGCGTCAGTAATAAAAATAGAAAAAGGAAAGGTTACCATTACAAGTGGGGAGAGAGGATATTCCCGAAAATCCTGGGAAGGCACAATCGAGGAAGCACTTTGCTATTGGGTAGGAAAAAAATTCAATAAGGCAGATTCCCGTCCCATCAAAAGGATGGACATAGTAACCGGGCATGGTTCTCTCATGCGGGGGGCAAGAATAGTTACCATCGAGTAACACCAGGATAGACCGAATACATGATCGGATCTTTATTCACTTTTCACAATTGCCTATGAAATTATCAAGAGACCTGTTATTGCCCCGCGGGTCAATACCCCGAATGGTTTCATGTTGTTGTCTCGCCTTTGATACCCCGTGGCTTGCCGCGGGGTAGTTCATTTCCCCTGCCAGATTGTATCAAATTCTGACTTATCCAGATAGCCATCGTTGTTTTTGTCATATTCCTTGAACTGTTTAATGGTCAAATTCTTGATAATAACACTGAGCTCTACAGGACTAATCTTCCCGTCTTCATTTTCATCCACATCCTTGAATTCTGTACCCTTTACCTTTTCCTTCACCCTTACAGGTACTCCCTTTTTAGGCTTAAGTACTTCCACCTTGCGCTCAGGGGTTTGACAGCGCTCTTCGCTATCTTTATGCCATCGGTTGTGTACATTGCTGAAACCGTATCGCCTGCTTTCACATCAGTAATCTGCTTATAACCTTTCAATACAGGATTCGTCATGTCAAAAGTTATCTGTCTTCCACCGCCTTTGATGGTGATAATCTTCACAGCAACATCCACCCTTACCACCACACCGGTGAAGGCTGTTTTATTCGCTGGTTTTGATGTCTTTTGTTGCTCCTGGGCAAAACCTGTTGCCATAAAGGCAATATGTGCAAGTAAAACAACTATTATGAACAATTTCCACTTCATCATTCCATCCCTCTCCTCTCGTATTTAGCCTGGATATTTCATGCCATTCCACTGGTTCTTGCTTGGACAAATAAGCAATTTTAAATTATATGTACACAGAAAAACAATATTTTTTTGAGCAGGTTTTTCGCATAGAGTTCTTGAAAAGTAGCCCTGGTTATTTTAAGCTATCTTTATATTTCTTCCTGGAGGTATTCCATTGGATATAAAAATCTCAAAAACACATAAAAGCAGAATAGGTGAGGTTGATTTTGACAATCTTGGATTTGGAGAATTCTTTTCCGACCACATGGTTACTGTTGACTATCAGGGTGGTGAATGGAAATCAGCACGTATTATCCCTTTTGGAACTATTGAGATCCTGCCGAGTGTATGCTCACTCCATTATGGCCAGGTAGTGTTCGAAGGTCTGAAAGCATTTCGTACAAAGGATGGCAGTATAAATCTCTTCCGCCCTGAAAAGTATCATGAGCGGTACAACAGGTCATGCCAGAGGCTCTGCATTCCTCCACTTGAGTTTGGTTTCTTCATAAGCGGACTGAAAGAACTGCTCCTCTTAGATAAGGACTGGATACCAAAAAAGAAAGGCACCTCCCTTTATATCAGGCCCTTTGTTTTTGCCACCGATAGCTTCCTTGGTGTGCATGTATCCAACACATACCGTTTCATGATTATCACCTCACCGGTAGGGGCTTACTATAAGGAGGGTATCAATCCTGTAAGGCTCATAACCTCCGGCGAATATGCTCGCGCTGTCAAAGGTGGGTTAGGCAGTGCTAAGACCCCTGCGAATTATGCATCCTCCCTTTTACCTGCTGAAGAGGCGCAGAAAAAGGGATTTACACAGGTACTCTGGCTTGACGGGGCTGAGAAACGGTATATTGAGGAAGTAGGCACCATGAATATCATGTTTGTTATAGATAACGAATTAGTGACACCGCCCCTCGAAGGCTCTATTCTCCCGGGGGTAACAAGGGATACGGTTATTCAGTTGGCACAAAAATGGGGTGTTACTGTAAAGGAGGAAAAGATTTCCATAGAGGATGTTTTTGAAGCCACTAAAAATGGAAGGTTGCAAGAGGTATTCGGCACCGGAACCGCCGCCGTGATTTCGCCTGTTGGCTGGATTCAGCATGAAGATGAACTGATAACAATCAATAACGGGAAGATCGGTCATTTCTCGCAAAAATTATACGATGAGATAACAGGCATACAGTATGGGGAAAAACCGGATATATTCGGCTGGTGCTACAGAATATAAGAAGAAAACAAATCCTAATGTCTAATATCGAAATTCTAAACAGGGCCAAATTTTGGTTCTTCTGAAAATCCTGTGGGTCTCAGTTCCTTCCTTGTTTATTCCAGTCAAGTCTTTTTTTATATCTTTTTAGCCTTATAAGGTTTTAGCTTTGGAAGCGGTCATCCCCATGTTTTATGACATCCTGCCCAACCCTTGTAATTTGAAAGTCGCCTAAAGCGCTTTTACCCTGCTTAATTGGGGTTAGGATGTCGACGGGGAGTTATGTACTCTGTAACAGGAGGTCGCTTAAAGCGCCTCAAAGGAAGAAAACGATAATCTCCCCGCCTCCAATACAATATACCTTATGCAGCCTTCTTTATCACCTTCCTTTTCAAGGACTCGTAATCTACCACGTACTCGCTCTCATCCCTCACAATTGCATGTATGATTCGTAACAGCTTCCTCTTCTAATGAAGTTGTCAAGCATATAATTATTATCTTTGTTAAGAGTCCTGTTATTGTGGTGGCCTCCAGCCTTTCTTAGCCCTTTATCTAACCTCTTTTATTCTCCGGGCCCGTTATGCCCAACTTACCTTAT
>CAIJOT010000328.1 GCA_903822335.1 uncultured delta proteobacterium | reverse complement strand
CTAATTTGATATAATAGAACATCGGTTCGCTTCGTTGTTTTTCTCCTAACAATATGTCCTCCGTGCTTATGGAATAAGGATATTCTACCATATAGACATACTGAATAGTGACAATTTATGAAGAGTTTTTCAACAGGCTGTAAAGATTTGACCCCATAGGGTTCCTTGGCCCCAGATTGTACAATTATTCCTTTGACTATTGCGCTTTTCAAGATTAAGATGAAAGGCACGCTTGGTTGAGTACCATTCCCCCTCGGGGTGAGAGCTTCTGATGGATCTCATATAGGTGGATGGTTTTCCGGAAACTTTGCGAACGATGATCCATCGAAAGGATGGAAGTATGAGCACCCGATCGCTGTTGTTTCTTCTGCTGTTCGTACTGGCGATTTTCCTTGCCGCCAAGTTCGACGTGCCGACGCAAGTGAAAATAGGCGTGACGAATCTGATCTATGGCGATGAGATGAGAGGCATCAAGGGGTTCCAGGTTTCCGTCGATGTCCCGAACCCGGAGCTGGAAAAGGATGGACTGCGGCGGGAGGAAGTTCTCCAGGAGCTCACCGCAAAGATTGAAAAAGCCGGCATCAAGATCCTTCCGGATGAGGAGTGGCGGAAGACCCCCGGAAAACCGGTTCTGAACGCCACGATCCAGGCCGCGAAGCTGGAGAAACAGAATTACCAGTACACCGTCACGATCGAGGTAACAAAAAGCGAGGCCGAGAATTCGGCGCCTGGGTCGGAAAAGAGGAAGACCATCTGGGCCACCTACGAGATGGGGGAGGGCGATGTCTCCGACATCCGGACGAATATCAACGAAATCACTGGCGTTTTTCTGAAAGCCCGTTCCGGCGGCTGAAAGGGCTCTATGCCCCTTTGAATCCCGTCTCGCCCGCAGGATTTCAGATAATCTGTCCCCGGAATCCCCAAGATCGAGGAGGAACTCTCTGAGCGTGCTCAATCATTTCCTGTTCTCAAAGGTGAATTTGCAGGGCTGAGAAAACTGCGAATTGGAGATTACCGGGTAGTTTTCACCATCATGGACGATGATGTTCTTGTCCTCAGGATCGGCCACAGACGAGAAATTTATCGAAAAGAAAATCCGAAGCCGTAACATTGCTTACCGTATTTTCCTATAAAAAGGGGGACTCGAATTTTCGGATCCCCCTTTGCTGATTCATTCAAGACCTGCCCATTGGGTTTTGTTAAAACTGATAATTCAAGACCTGACCCTATTGGGCTCCTAAGGGAACATGCCCCGTGGTATCAACACGGGGCATGTGTGTTCACTGCGAAAAGGGACCTGAAATAATGAGGCGCTGTCCCTTAATAACTTATAATCACGACACCGGAGCCGCCAGCTTTTCCTTGTACTGTTACTGTTAGACTTCTTACCCCACCTCCTCCACCTCCTGTATTCGCTGTTCCAGCAGTACCAGAATTGTTTCCACCATTTCCTCCCACACCTGAACCACCTGTTCCGCCGGCAGTTACTCCACCACCACCGCCGCCGCCAGCATAATAAACAGAAATACCAGATATTGAATATGCTTTTCCTACTCCACCATTTCCACCAGTATCTGCTCCGGCAGCATTTGAGCCAACTCCACCAGCTCCACCACCACCACCACCGCCAGTAGTAGTACCTCCATCTCCTCCATTAGAACCAAATCCTGTGCCTCCACCGCTGTTTCCTTGATTTTTTAATCCATGTGTTTTATTTTGTCCTCCACCTCCACCGCCACCTGAACCTCCACCAGTTGGAACTGCTGCTGTATAGCTTCCACCTCCGCCACCACCAAGAGCAGTCATAGAACCAAAAACACTATTCCCTCCATTTCCACCAACACTCTGTTCATTTGGATTTGTCTGTGTTGGGTTTCCACCAGCACCAACAGTAACTGATATATTACCCGTTACTGAATATGATAGATTATAAACTAAACCTCCAGCGCCTCCGCCTCCACCATGCCTACCGCCACCAGCACCGCCACCACCAACAACAAGAACCTCAGCAGATCCGGACCCAGTACAAACTAATGATGATGTTCCAACGGTAGTATACGTATGAATCTTTTTGCCACCAGCAGTAGTTTCCGTTCCACCGGTGCAATTGAAAATCGGCGCCGCCTGCCAGACCGTGAAAGGCTGCCCGGCGATGGTTATGTTGGCGGATCTCAGGCCCCCTGTGTTGGCGGTGTTAGCGGTATAGGTGACCGAACCATTGCCTGACCCGGAGGTCGGGCTGATGGTTATCCATGTGTTGCCGTTGTTGCTTGAGCTTGGCCAGGTGCAACCGGATCCCGCAATTACATTGACAGTGCCGTAAGAACCACTCGCAGCACCAAGCGGCGTAGCACTGTTATCGGAAGCGCTGAGCGTATAGGTACATGGGGGTGCAGGAAGAGTCTTTGGAAAGTAGATCATGAAATTTGTTATAGTAGCGATCTGCGTGGCTGCCCCGGTAGCCTCCGTAAAACCGAACAGTATCCTATCCATCAATATATGGTCGGCTTGAGAGAGTTCAACGGTGCGGTTAATTTGAGGCAGTGAATCTGTTAACGGAAACTGATTCACGACGTCTTGAAAACGAGTCGCCTCGCCGCTGGTACTGCAGGAAGTACCGTTACAATCCACCCAGACTCTCGTTGTATAGAGGCCATTTCCGCTGCCATCTGTCTTTGTCGAACGGTCTATCTCGATCCTGAATTGATGGGGCTGACCGTCCTCCATCCAATTGTATCCTCCTGCGGTCTTTCGAAATGGACCTTGGTAATAGCCCGATGAAGGGGTCGCTGTTCCCGGGTTGGATGAATTGTTCCCCGAACCGTGGCGATTATCGTCAAAACTGATTTTGTCGAAGTTGGTCCCACCGTATGTACAATAATTCCCGGTAAGATTGTCACCCCAAAACATCAGGGCAATATGATTGCGGAAACTGCTATTGCCGGCATTAACGGCAAAGGGGGAATCATTCCTGGAGCCGGAGTTACAGATGTCGGTACCAGGCCCATTAGGATATATATCAAATTCAATACCCATCTTCGGCGGTCTTATGCCCAGTTTGTCCGCCGTAGTGCCCGGGCCGGCGTAGCCCATGAGCTCTCCCATGCTACAATTATAGTTAGGAACATGCGTAGCAGCGCAAATCGCAGGAGCACCGCCGGTCCGGTTGGGTATGCCGCTGCCGTCAGTGTTGAGGATCGAGTTGGAGATTGCAAACACGAAGCCGTCTGCCGAATTGGTGCTACCATCTGTACTGTCTTGTGTGGTAAACTGGAAATTGAAGAAGGCCCGCAACCCCGTGCCGAAAACGCATGCCCCCGATGTGCAGTAGGCGAGATCGCTGTCCCCTTTATACCAGATGGCGCCAGCGGCGTCGTAGATGCTCCCGCCCAGATTGATCGCTGTAGGGGTTGTGGTAACAGCACCAGTCGCAGTTACGATTGGGTCGCCCATGTCACCAATGGCTGGGATATAAGGCGGCGAGACCCCGCCAGCGACCCCCACCGCTGCGTTCGAATATTGGGTAATCACTTTTTGGGCTGCCTGCGAGAGGCCAGTGATCGTGACTAATAAAAGAACGGCGAAGGCCGTCATAAAAATTTTTTTCATCTTGTTTCCTCCTTCTTATTACGTCAGGGGCAATTGTTCACAGTTCCTTATCTGTTCCGTGCTTCTGCCGTTAATTCCCGGATAACCCTGTGGACCGGATTCCAAGAGCCTTGCCAACATAAATCTGCGTGGTTTTTGTCGGATCCTGCAGAGTCGTCGGGCTCGTGCCATTATAGATGAAATGATAGGAATACAAGGTAGACATAGCAGGATAGGGCGGACATACCGTTGACTCAGGACATGCCGACTGGACATTGGTCAAGGTGGTTGTGCCAGTCAAGATATTACGTTTGTCGTATTGGTAATCAAAGATCCCCGTTCCCAAGGCTAAGGAGAAAGTGCCGTTTTCCGGTGGAAAGAATGTGGCGATATTTCCTGTTGTGTTTAAGATAAGAGTACCACCCTGGATGACCGTTTGCGGGGTAAAAATGGTGGCGGTGCCCGCATCATTCTGGACGAAGCCGATAAACAGTTCAGAATTAGCCTGGATTGGGTAGTAGGTGGAAGGAAAAGCGGATGAGAGGGTAAAGGTAATGGGTGTGCCTTCTGACGTCATTGCAGCAGCGGAGGCGCCTGTGAAGATCCTGACCTCGGTTTTACCCTTGACCTTTAAGATGCCGCTTGTGGGGAAGGTAATCACTGCCGTACCTTCCTTATCCTGGCGAGGGAGATCGCCAGGTAGATTGAGGATGATTGACGTTGAAGAAGTCTTATCAGTAGTTGCGTATAGCCAGTACGGATAGATATTAATGGTGAATTGGCTACTCCCTCCCGTATTAAAGGTTCGCCCATTGAGGTTGGCCAGGTTGGTGCTCTTATTCGCTGCTGCTGCCGCCTTATATTCGCTGGCAACAATCCTCGGGCCGGATTCCGCCATGTAAAAGGCCTTCATGGCGGCTTGGGAACTTGCCTGATTAAAGTATGAGGTGGAGGTGATGGCGTACATGGCCGCTGCCAAGACAGCCAGAACCAGTATGGATATCACGATAATCAGCAGGCTTGCTCCCGATTGGGATGAAACATCAAAAGCAGCCCGACGATCGCATCTCTTCACGACCGGTTTTTTCTTTTCTCCTGGATACATATTTTTGATCCACCTCATCAGTAAAGTTTAGGCGCATTCGAAAGCGTGTTGTTTCTCGGATTTACCGTTGTTTCAAAGTTTAATGTTTGAACACCGGCATACCCGTTGAGCTTAATGACAACCTTCACAGCATATAAGGCACTGATATCCCCGGCCGTATAAGCCCATGTAGTATTATCTGATTTTGTAAATACCAGGAAGGAATCAGAACCATAATTTGTGGAAACATCATCAATCAATGGTTGGGCAGTATCAGTACCTTTTTTAAGGGTTATCTGGCTTCCTGCTTTCTCGATCTGGAATTGTCCATAACTTGTGGTATAGGTTAAGGGATTGGAAGCTGGATCAGAATCTATACTGGTCATATCGAGAAGTTCCCGGCTGATACGGGCAAGAGCAAGTTGAGCCTTCTGCGATTTGATGGCAGAGTCCCTCGTGAAGAAAAAACCGTTAATAGCCGTAACGATTGCCGTTCCGAGGGCTGCTCCCATAATCCCAAGCAGGACCAAAACGACTATGACCTCGATTAATGTAAATCCTTTTCCCCTGTTTACCGTAAATATTCTCATAACCTCATTGCCTATTGAGTAAAAAAAGCCTGCAAGGATTGATCACCACTGCGTAACGTAACCCGAAGAATTGACGAGCTCGTCGTATATGGTGTCCCTCCTGTGCTGGTAAGAGTGATTAATCCCGTGGCCGCTGCATCAACGTAAGTATTCGTATCAACATAAGCAGCCTTGAACGTAGTGAGGTTCAACGTTCCATTCTTAATTTCTTCCCGATACCGGCTGGTGATCGTTTCCATCTGCTGAACGATCTTATACTGATCGTCGACCAGACTGACGGGCAGTGCGCTTTTTACCACATTGGTTCCCATGAGAGAAACGAGCATGGTGCCCAGAATTGCCGCCACAACAATGGTAACAATTACCTCTATAAGGGTAAAACCATTGTGATTCATTGTATTCGTTTTCTTTGGCTTCATGGTATGTATCCTGTAAATGGAGTTATTGTAATAGTTCTGGTTGCACTTGATCCCTGAGAGGTAACTGTTAAAACCAATGCCGCAGCGAGGGGGGTGTTGGACGTTTCGCTCGTATAGGCGCTGTATGGGATACCCCGCCCGTCAAAAAAGACCGTAAAGGAGGACAGGCCCACCTTCTTGGTGGCGAGCGACAGCTTATTGTCGTTGCCCGCGGCATTGTCCGGAAGGACACGGATTTGGCTATCAGGATTCGTTCCCTCAAACAGCCAGTAACTGGTCCCGTCGCACTTGATGCCCCACGAGAGGGTCGTTCTATTCATGGCTTGGGTCTGGGCATAGCGTAGATGTGTTTTTATCACCTCTGTCTCTGAATACAAACTGGCTTCCATATCAGTACTCCTCGAAAGCGCTACCACCGATAGTATGCCTAAAATAATCAATACTGCAATGACCTCGATTAAGGTAAAACCACCCTGATGTCTTCCTGAATACTTCATCCGCTAAAACCCTTCTGCTCTCTTACGTTTCTCTGATATTTCCCAAAGGAGCGAATAGCAAAACCAAGGAAAATCCCCATCATGACACCGGTGCCGGCAAACGCAACAGCACACACAACAGATAGGGGGGCATGTAATGCCATCTTCATCATCAGTCCGTTCATGATAGCAAAACCAATAAAAAACAGGGTGCCCAATTCCGCCGCTTTTATGGCAGCTTTGCCGTCTAAAAATAAGGCTATACTCTGGATAATGAGCCACAGGGCTGTTACTACAATAATAAGTGGCTGCATTTTGACCCATTGGGTAATCGTCATTTCAGACATAAACCCTTTGAGACCAATAATCAAGACTACACCCATGATCAAATAAAAAAATCCTGTCACAAAAAAGGAAAAAGCACATTCGGCAGGATTCTTTGCAGACCCTGCTATGACTCTTGCGAGATTAAAATCAACTTCCCGTGGCTGGAGCAATGTCTGCTTCACCCTGAACAGAATACCCGGTTTAAGTTCCGGTAACCGGCCCATAACCCTCTGGGTAAAATCACCAGGCGGCCGGATGGCAGGTGCATCCATTTTAATAGTATCTATGATGTCACAAAAATCTTCTTCCATAAAATTTCCTTCTACTCTAATATACAGTTGTCAGCTCAAAAAGTCACAATGGGAAGAAAGGATTAAGATTTAAGGGTTAAGGGGCGGAAAGAGGAAAGGGGTAAGAGGAAAGGAAGGGTTCAAGGGTTCGAGTGAAAACAAATCCTCAATCCGCAATCGCCAATCCGAAATCCGAAATGGGAAGGGAGGGGAGAGGAAAGACCGAAACGGAGTGTGGGAGTATGTGAGTGTGGGAGTGACGGAGAGCGGAGAGGGGAAAGGATAAAGGCAGGCTGAAGGTAAAGAAGGCTGAAGGGGAGAATCTTAGAGGGATTTGTTGTGCCAATACGGAGATGTTTCAAACCAAGACAATCCTTCTCACGACATCCTGAAAGAACTCTCTCGACCAGACCTCAAGAGCGTCAGGATTCTTCACAAAAGGTTCCACTTCCCTCCTGGCCTGGTTCACATCGAGATTATCAACCACTTCCGTCGTCAGTGCGAAGAACTTCTCACAGTTCATCTGTTCACCTTTCTTCAGGTGCCCACTCTGGGTCATCCTTTGCTCCAGGTGGCTCAGGTGAAGTTGCGGATGGTTCGCGGCATACCAGACCAGGTCGTACCAGTCGCGGCCCTTGACCCGGCTCTTCCATCGTCGGCAGAGGACAGCATGCATCTTGCCGGCGAACAGATCAGGAAGGACAAATGTCCTGACCGAAAACGGAATCGGTTGCAGGATAAACTTATTTTCCGTAACAAAGCCGGGCGGCGGATCCGTATCGACCTCGATCTTGATCTTCAGGACTTGACCACGGGGAATCGGCCAGGCGATCTCTTCGGCTGTCGTTATTGTGAGGAGATGCTTCAGCGTGTTGGCCTTCAGAAACGCTGACTGGACGGGGCTTTCGTCCTTCTTTTCGCTGGTCGTCATCTTGGCCTCGAACCCGAACGACCGCAATTCCCGCTCCACGGCGCCGCTATACCGGGAGAGGTCAAAATCCTTCAGGGGCTTGAGCAGTGAAAAATCGAGGTCCTCTGAAAAACGGTCCATCCCGTAAAGAATCCGGAGAGCCGTTCCACCGTAAAACGCAACCTTCTCGAAGAACTTGCTTCGCCAGAGGCCGAGGAGGGCAATCTCCTGCAT
>CAIJOT010000327.1 GCA_903822335.1 uncultured delta proteobacterium | reverse complement strand
GTAAGGAGCGGTACAGAAAAGCCTTCGAGATAGCCAGGAGCGCTCCGGGGATCGGGTGGTTTACCGCCATCCGGTTGGTGCTGGAACTGGGAGAGGATCTGACCCGTTTCACAAGCGGAAAGAAAATAGCCAGCTTTGTGGGGCTGACACAGGGTGAGTACTCCACCGGTGAAACAACGTGGAAAGGGCGCATCACCGGTATGAGGCCGGGGTTCATCAGGGCTACCCTCATTGAGAACTCATGGATAGCAATCTGCAAGGATCCTATCCTTCTCGGGAAGTTCATGCGAATATGGAGAGGAACAGGCAGTAAGAAAAAAGCGATTGTAGCAGTGGCCCGGATGCTGATAGTACGTCTTCGGGCGTGTATAGTCTCCGATACACCGTATGTAATAGGAGTTGGCAGGTAGCATATGGATCAGACGGAGGGAGAAAGGTCTTAAGGTTACAAAGCGGAACAACGGCGTACAACGGCCGGGTACATGTGAAGACATATGTCACGTTATATGAGTATGTTGACGCCGGTTCCTTCTTTCCGCAGCTAGCATACTGTGGTAATACCACGAATAGCAGATTGCAAAGAAACCTTTCCTCACCTTCCATCAGGAGCGTCGCACTTCGGCCACGGACGAGATGGAAGGCGTCGTTGGCCTGGTGCTCCGCGGGACACGCACACGAATCATCCAGGGGAGGAGCAACTATGGGTTAATCACGCATACGAAAGAAAAAGAGGGTAGAAACACCTGTGCTAAAAAAGGTGTTGACTTTTATCATAGCGGTACCCGGCTGGTGGTTGTACCCGTGGTCAGGCCGCGGTTGGGCCAATCTTCGCTGTCCGAAGCCCAGGGCAAGTTCAAAGATTGAGCGGATGCGAACTGTTGCAAGGGTAAGGAAGCGCAGCCGGGTACCCATCGAAGTACTGAGATGGGTGGCCCCAAGGAATGCTCGAAGTCACGACTCGTGTAACGGTTTAACGGCGAAGCCGCAAAGCAACTGTCTTTCCTGTCAAGCATTTTTTTAACATGATTGCGTGGCGACCCTCCAAGGGGAGTTATTTTTGACCATAGCGTTAAGGATCACAAGGAGCTTTCTCATACAGGCAGTGATGGCAACTTTCGGAAGTTTTCCTGTTTTTCTGAGGTGTGTATAGAAAGTTTTTATGACAGGGTTAAACCTTATTGCCACAAGGGTACTCATGTATAGAATTGATCGCACTGATGCACGCCCACCCCATATGGTTCGTTGCCCCTTGAAGAGACCGCTATCCCTATTGAATGGTGCAACCCCTACAAGTGAGGCAATCTGTTTTCTGTTGAGCGTTCCCAGTTCCGGGAGCCCTGAAAGAAGGGTTGAGGCCATCACAGGGCCTACTCCCGGCATACTTGTCACAACTGTGTATTTCTCTTTCCATAGAGGACTTTTCTTTATGAGATCCTCAAGACCCTTGTCCACCTTCTTTAAGGATTCTTTCAGCCAGGCAATGTGGAATTGGATATCTTCTTTTGCCCATTCTGGTGCAGAGGAAAGGCGGTTCCTCTCTGCAGTAATCATCTCAATGAGTTGTTTCCTTCGCGCCATGAGAGAATGGAACTTCTCAGCTTCCCTCGTCATAAGCGGTCTTACTTCCGGTTGTAATGCCTCTGCAAACCGTGCAATGATCTGTGCATCGATCCTGTCTGTTTTGGCAAGTTTTCCAGCAGCCTTTGCGAAATCCCTTACCTGCCTCGGATTAACTACTACAACGGAGAATGATGCATCAGCGAGGACACGGACAATCCCCATCTCATAACCCCCTGTGGCTTCCAGAACTACGAGGATGGGTTTCAATGGCTGGATGAAATCATGGAGCAATATCCATCCCTCTTCAGTATTGGGGAAGCTCCTGGATAGGTCATTAGGACACATTGCTACATCGAGAGTTCTTTTTGCGACATCGATACCAATAAATACACCATGCTCTTTTTTATTCATATCAGATACTCCTTTGTCCCGTACTTGCGTGATGCGGGATCGCTATACGTCCCTGGCAACTGTTCGGGCTTACAGAAATAGGATGCAGCGACCCTTGCTTTGCGGCGGGTTGCGTCCCATGTTCTTCTCGGTCTGCTACATCCCTGACACTTTCTTATACAGATTCTCATATGATATATATGGTAGTCAAATATGGAGTGCATAGGTAATATACAAGTTCTTCCGGCTTTCTTCTCTTTACTCTAAAATCCTGTCTATCCAGTCTTTCTTGTCTATTCTGTCATGACCAGGTAGACCAGAGAGACGAAAGAAACAAGATAGACGAATTAAAAGAGTATTAAAAATGTTGCTCACTGCTTCCAAAGCTCACACCTACAAGTCCTCAGCTAAGATGATCTTGAAGTACAAGCATTACCAGGAGAAACATTGTACAGCGTGTGCGCTGCTGCGAAGGTGTCAATCTTATAATTTTATGGACGTCCC
>CAIJOT010000326.1 GCA_903822335.1 uncultured delta proteobacterium | reverse complement strand
TCGGTTCTTTACGGCAAGCGCTTCCCCCCATCCCCCTACCGTTACACTCCAGGGGGCTCTCTACCTTGCCGTGAACTTCACAGGCTTTTCTTTGCTCCACTCCGCAATGCCCATCGTCAGTAACACAATTTTCCTCAAAATCATTAGGATAAAGAAGTGTTGGCGACATGATACCAGACAATATTATGGGGCAAAAGACCGTGGAAGAATTAAAAGAAGAATATATTAATAATCCTAAGTTCCTTGATTTTGTGAGTAGAGAGTTTGAGTCTACTGCTTCAAATGCGACGATTGAAGAACTGGCAGAATTTGCCTTTGGTGGTTTTGAAGAAGCAATCCGGCAATTTAATGGAATGCATGATGATTTTGATGACGGTTAAGAGAGGTAGGTACCCATGAAACAATATGAAGCTGTAATGCAAATTATGGAGAAAAACGGTGGATTTGCTACACTCAAATACCTCAACGAGAATGTCCTGAAAGTGCCTGGTGTTGAATGGAAAACAAAATCTCCTTTTGCCTCAATTCGCAGGATAGTGCAAGATAGCAGGTTTTTCTTCAAGATAAAACCAGGCTTATGGGCATTAAAAAGCCATAAGAAAAAATTACCTTCAAACATATTGGGTATGATTAACGAATCAGAAGAACCTTCAGACAAAGTGCAAAAATATACTCATTATTATTATCAGGGTATTTTAGCAGAAATCGGGATGTTGCATAAATACAATATCTATATTCCCCCACAAGATAAGAACAAGCCTTATCTGAATAAACAATTAAAAGATGTTTCGACAATGGAGAACCTCCCATTGTTCACTTATGGTCATATTGTCAATACTATAAAAAGCATAGATATAATATGGATGAATGATAGAGGCTTTCCTGATACTGTTTTTGAGGTCGAAAATTCCACAAATTTTAAGAACTCCTTGGCAAAGTTTTTTGAATTGAGGGATTTCTCTACAGATATGATTATGGTCTCCTATAAAGAAAAATATCCTGAGTTTAATTCAGTTATGAGCCTAAGCATTTATAAAGGCTTAATGCCACGGGTGAGTTTCTACGATTACGAATATCTGGAGAGTTATTTTTCTAACCCCTTTCAATTTAAACAATTTAAAAGATTGCAAAAAAAGTTTTAGCTGACTATTAAAGAGGGAGATGTTTTATGGACAGCAAGCAATACATATTTTTAACAACTGAGGGGTATACGCTTCAGCCAGGCAGTTTAGTTTTTCATGAAGATGAAATAGATAATTTACAAGTAATCGGTTTTGGATCAGGAGCAAACGAGGACGAAGCCTTTCAAGATTTAATAAAGTATTACAGTTATCTTTTAGAATCAAAGTTCAATGAAGTTTTTTGCTATGAGTTAGATGCAGATTACAAAAAAACATCAAAAGGATTTTTCTTAGATGATTTTAAAGAACCAGAATATATATACAATCCAGATAAGGATGACGAAAACTAATGGTTAGATTGAAAACAGGTAGGTGTTGTGAAAATATTGAAAGCAAACTATCGATAGTTTCAAGCGTAAAATTATTTTGTGTCATCTTAAAGTTTAAAGTGGACTCTTCAACGGAACAGTGAATATTAATATAGCATGATAAAAAGGATACAATGAATTCCGCTATGACAGGAAGAGCTTTTCCCGATTCGCGACTTCAAGCATGCCTTGGGCGCCTTGCCGGTAAGCAGAAGTGTGCCCACGGCCAGTGCCGTGTCTGGGCCGGCCTGAGCTGTTCGAAGCCCAGCGGCAAGTTCGAAGGCCGAACAGATGCGAACCGTTGCAAGGGTAAGGAAGCGCAGGGAGCAGAGAGGGAAACAGCGTTCCTGTTGCTAACAGCGTGAAACTATTTTGTGATGAACTGGAAAAAGGGATAAAGGAACTTTATAGAGTTCTAAAAGAAGATTCTTATTGCGCCTTTCTTATCGGGGATACCCGAAGGGGAAGGCATTATGTACCCCTTGCCTATTATGTGATGGAAAGGTTTTTAAAGAACGGTTTTGCCCTTAAAGAGGATGTTATCAAAGGTCAATACAACTGCAATTCAACGCCGTATTGGAGAAGCCAGAAACGGGACTTCCTTCTCATCATGCACGAGCACCTGTTTATATTCAGAAAGCCAGCGCAAAATGAAGACCTGGGCAGAATAAGATACAGCATAATGGCATAAGGGATAATACTGATTTGCTTCGCCAGTCCCATGAGGAACGCAAGGAAGCAAAAAAGCTTTTAGCCCAGGCCCAAACGGGAAGCGGAGGGGATGATTGAAAAAGGAGCAGAAAGATAAAGGTTGAGATTGTGAAAGGAAAGGGATAAGATTTTGTATTATCTAAAAGGAAAATTATAATGGGAACCATTAATAAAAACCGCTTGTCAACAAAAAGAATCATTAATGTTCTCGCTAAATCCAAAATAGAAGCAAGGCAAAGATACAGAGCAGAAATTAAAGGTATTTTTGGATCCTTTGTCAGAGGAGACGATAAACGCAAAAGCGATATAGACATTCTGGTGGAGTTTGACGAAAGAGCAAACCTTATAGATTTTGTAGGTCTCTCCTTATTCCTTGAGGAAAAACTAAAAAGTCCGATCGATGTTGTGCCTGAAAGCGCTATCAGGAAAGAATTGAAAGCCAAAATTCTGAAAGAAGCAATCTATATATGAGAGATGTTGTAATTTATCTGCAAGACATAATAGATGCGATGCTGGCAATTGAAAAGTTTGTCGGGAGTTTGGGATTCAATGAGTTTAAAAATGATGATATGATTTCAAGTGCTGTAATCAGAAAATTCGAGATCATAGGAGAGGCAACAAAGCAAATCCCTGAAGACATAAGAAATGCATATCCAGATGTCCAATGGAAAGAAATGGCAGGTATGCGTGATAGGCTTATCCATTTTTATTTCGGAGTCAAATATGAACTTGTCTGGCATACCATAAAAGATGTTATTCCACTACTGAAACCAATTATTAACAAGATCATAACAGATATTAAAACCGACAATTGAAACAATTTGTTAACAGACGGATGATAATACCAATCTTATACAATAATACTTATAAAAAATGGTTCATTCAATATAAACCAATATGCGTATAGGTCTTGCCATATATAACTTCAATCCCAAGAAAGGCGGGGCGGAGAGGTATGCCTATGACCTCTCCATAAATCTCCTTAAAAGAGGACATGAGGTATATGTGTTCTGCTCAAGGGGTATTGAGATACAGGGGATAACACTCGTAAGACTTAATACGATGCCATTCCCGCGATGGCTCAGGAACCTCTCTTTTGCGCTCAACCATAAGAGGTATGTAAAAGCCATCCCACTGGATGTGACGCTTGGTTTTGGAAATACCCTTGAACTCGATGTGTACCAGAGCCATGGAGGTGTGCATCGTGTCTGGATGGAAAGGGAAATTGAAAGCTATGACGAACCAAAGGAGCGTATGCTCAAGGCAATTTTCTTGAAAAATAGCGTCAATCAGAAAATACAGGAATGGATAGCTGAATATCCGATCAGGAGCGGGAAATACCGAAGAATTGTGGCAATTTCCGATATGGTAAGGAACCATATGGCAGAATATTATGAAATTAAGAAAGACACTATAGATATCGTGTATAACGGGGTAGATACAGAAAGATTCAGCCCGGCACCAATAAAACCGGAAGGCACATCAAAAATACTTTTTTCTGCAGGAAATTTCAGGCTTAAGGGGCTATCTCCCCTGCTTCTTGCAATTGGCGAACTCTCGAGGGAAACAAAAGATTTTCATCTTTTTATTATGGGCAGGGGAAGAAGGGAAAGGTATCAAAACATTATAGATGGTTTGAACATAAAAAAATTTGCAACATTTCTCGGGGAGACGGCCTCACCGGAGAACGTGTATCGGGATTCCCATATTCTTGCACACCCGACATTTTACGATGCCTGTTCACTCACAACGATGGAGGCAATGGCGTCAGGTTTACCCACCATAACGACAAAGTGGAATGGGGCATCTGCCCTTATCTCAGAAAGTGAAGGCTATGTGCTTGAAGAACCCCGTGATGTTCCAGGATTATTGGATGCACTGAAAGCTTTACTAAACGAGGGAAGAAGGGTTCAGATGAGCAAGAATGCACGGGCAAAGCTCGAACAACATACAATTGAGCGAAATGTGGATCAAATGGAGCAGATTTTTTTTGAGGTCTGTGATAAAAGGTTTTACAGATAAGTTCTCAGGAATTTTATTACATAATCAATTTTGAATATTTTGCTTGGTTTAGTGGCAATAGCCTTTACGTAATATTTTCTTGCAAGTACCTTGTCCCCTGAGTTGTAGAACCTTCTGAAGAACTCAAAACACCGATGGGCGGTAAAATCTTTTCGTAGATAGTTTAGCGCTTTGCCGTAATACGGGTCATCAAAGATTATATCAATTAGCGCAGTATCCTGCTTTTTTATTTCTTCAATCTTATGGCGTAGGCTGTCAGGGTGACTACAGGTTACTGCGGTGGGTTTTGCAAGGAAATACCCCTTCGTTTTAAAGAATATTTTGGTAAAATAAGCAATATCTTCTCCATTTGCAATTTGTAGAGGAAATATGAACTGTTTTGCGTGCTGGCTTCTCATAAGAACTGCAGATATTTGAAAGGGTATATATCTTAACAAAAGCGCTTCGTGTAATTTGTCGGAAATCATGTCCTCTTCTAACTTGTTTTTTGCGGTCAGGGTGTTATCAAAGATATTTTTTGAGTATGTCGTGCTAATCACAAAATAGATATCTTTCCTCTCTAAAAGTAAATTTAATCTCCTTTCGATTGAGTCTTCAGTTAAATAGTCATCAGCATCGAGAAAGGTAATGAAATCTCCTTTCGCAAGTTCGAGACCTGTGTTCCGTGCTCCTGAAACGCCCATATTCTTCTGATAAACATAAACAATCTTATTGACAAATCTCTGGGTGATTTCCTTAGTATTATCGGTTGAGCCATCATCGACCACAATAATTTCAAGGTTCTTATATGATTGTTTCACGCATGATTCTATCGCTACCTGGAGATATTGAGCATAATTGTATGTAGGAATAATTATTGAGACTAACGGGTTATTTTTTTCGTTCTGTTCAAGCATATTTCATGATGCGTATTTTTATTTACCACTATTTAATTTCGAATAATGTACTTGTATTGTCAACAGGTTTTTCTATTACAGGGGCTTTCGTCGCCCCCTCCCCAAGCAAAGCTTGTGGAACCTCCCCCTCTCGCTTGCCGTGCAAACTGGATAGATTCCAACACCCGTGTAATACCACGGGTACCCGGCGACGCAAGCCAGCAAAGTACCACGTTTTTAAACGTGGGTGAATGCTTCCGTTATTTACACGAAGCGTATGTATTCACAGTGCCACGGGCTTGCCCGTGGGAATCTATGCTTGATTTGCATGAAGAATGCTAAAACCCTCCCGCTTTATTATATTAAAAAATTCAAAACCATTTTTCTGTGTTTTATGTTACATAATTATAGCAATGGATGATAGTGAGGTTTTTAAAGTTACTCATTATCTTGCAATATTAAGAACAATATAGAGCTGCTTTGCATTCAATAATGTTTCGGGTTATATGAAAAAAATACTTTTTTACACCCATGATATTTCTTTTTTAGAAAACCCTAAAGCCTACAGGATACTCCAATACTTTCCATATCTGGAGAAGAGTGGTTTTCAGGTCAAGTTGATGACCACAAGAACAAGGATGCACACTCTAATAAAGGAAATTATGGCATCGGATATTCTCTATATACAGAGGATACTATTAAACCCTATTAAATTATCAATCTTCAAATCCTTTGCAAAGAAGATGGTGTACGATTTTGATGATGCTGTTATGTATGGAAGTACAGGCAAGAGCGCCACAAGGCGAAGCAGGTTTAAGGGCATGGTTAAGGCTTCCGATGCCGTGTTTTGTGGAAACGAATTCCTTCTCAAGGAGGCAAGAGCTTATAAAAAAAACGGTATATACTATATCCCGACAGTAGTTGATACAGATGAATACCCTGTGAAAGTTCATGTTGATAAGTTTCCTTTCGTTGTTGGATGGATTGGCAGTGGTTCTACATTGAGGTATCTGGCAGATATAAAAGAATTACTCATCTCCATGGCTTACCCTGAACGCTTACATTATAAGATTGTTGCGGACAAGCCCCTTGATATTCAAAATAAAGGGATTT
>CAIJOT010000325.1 GCA_903822335.1 uncultured delta proteobacterium | reverse complement strand
CCGGTAATGACCCGTTTCTCACAACCAAGCGATGGCCATTGAAATCTTTTTCATTCTTAAACCGTTCGACATACTCGACCACCTCATTCTCTATGGCTGCCTGCAACATCCGACAGGCGCCTTCCCGGATAATCAATTCCAATGCGCTTTTTGATTCTTCTTTAACTTGATTTTCCAGATGTTCTCGTTCATTATACTTCATGGACGTATCCTTTCTTTTCCCCTCTTGCCAAGGGGTTCGTTAAGAAAATTATCCTTTATAGGATACGCCTTCTATTTATCCTGTCCACAACTTTGGGTTATATCTCTTAAGAAAATATTTTTAGTACTTCATACATAAGGGAAACGATTTGCAATCACCCGGTATTTTTAAGAAAATATATTTAAGATTTCATACATTTTCTTAAAATTTTGGCTTATTAAAGGTGTTTCGTGCAATGTTTTCTTAAACAGATCGTGCTGAAATATACAGTTGACCTAAGTCATACTGAAATGCATATTCCTTTCATATAGATTCATTCCTTCCACCACAGAAACCTCTCCGAGTTCTTATTGCAAAGCTTCTCCTTCTCTGAGTCATCGAAGAACCCTGTCACCGAAAACATCTCCAGATACCTGTTGTAAGAGTCAATATCGAGCAGATTGATCATGAAATCACTGCCGAAGAGGATTTTATCCATAACTCGAGGATTCTTGTCGCACATGATCTTCAGCATCTGATAATCATCGTCCCTAAGGGCTAGATAAGAGAAATCAGTGTAGACATTGGGACAGTCCATAAGTTGCAATAGTTGGTCTCGCCAGTCATGTTGCGGAATGACAAGGAACTTCTTCTTACTCTGCTTGCCAAAATGAGCAAAATTTAGTTTTAGGGGCTTGAATTTTTCCTGCGATAGCACAAGGTTCCACCGCCCTGGAGAGGTTAATTCCTGTGCGTCCTTGTCAAGAACAAAACCGCCGTCACTGCAATGGACAGTTATTGGTACTTGCTTGTCGCAACAGAATTTGTAGAGAAATTCAACCTTGACCAGTTCCCCCGAATTTCCGACCGGCCAAGGATCAAAACCAATGGGGGGATAGAGCTTAATACCTGCGAAGAAGTTGCTTCCTATTTTTTCAATGTCGCCGTTAAATTTCCCCAGGTTATTCTTAAAACTCGAGTAATGCCCCTGGTAATCCTTGAAATACTTGTCAAGCATTTTCACAATACGGGGAAGGTCGTAGTTTACGGTGTTAATCCCGAGGAATGGATATATCTCGAAGATCGCCTTTGATGTGCGAGGTATAAGTTGATATGATTTCCGGCCATTTGTTTCCGACACTTCCACCAATTCATTGGTGCAATATTTAGCAATACCGTTGAAGACGTCCTCCACCTGCTGCACAATTGGTTTTTGAGGCGGAATGTTATAAAATGTTTCTGTCAGAATATTCTTATAGCCGAAATCCATCATAAGCGGCGTGATGACTATGCTGTCGAACTTCATGCTGCCAATGGTGAGGCTATCATCCTTCACAACCCCTGTCTTTTTGAGAAAGTATTCCACCAGCAAAAAGAAGCTGCCGGTGTCGTTTTCCATGACAGATAGAAGGTTCTGGACGTTCTTGATTTTCTCTCCACCGACTAGT
>CAIJOT010000324.1 GCA_903822335.1 uncultured delta proteobacterium | reverse complement strand
TTGTAAAGAACCTTTTCTTCTGCAAGGCTCGTAAGGGCCGCCCCAGGGAGTGAGAACTATGGATTGATAACCGATCACTGAAGAGAAAGCGGGTAGAAACACCTGTGCCAAAAATAATTGTTGACTTTTATCATAGCAGTAAGTGGAGTCAATAATATTATAAAACACATCATTTTATAAAAAGAACAATTTGCTGAAGTAACATATAATTTTTTTCCCTCTACTTATGGCATCTCGCTACACGTTTCAGGTTGTGTTGACTTTTTGAATTGAATACTATAAGTTTAACTATAGAAATTATCGTAGCCTGCTTATATTTGACAAGGCACCTGCCTACCGTCAGGCAGGAAAGAGGGGGTAAAAGATGTCAAGTTTAAATAAAGCTATCATCATTGGAAGGCTCGGGGCAGATCCGGAATTGCGGTATACTGCAGGCGGCATGCCTGTTGCTACCTTCAACGTTGCAACAACAGAAACATGGAAAGATAAAAGTGGCACCAAACAGGATAAGACGGAATGGCATAGAATAGTAGCCTGGGGAAAGCTTGGAGAACAAGCAGGAGAGTTTTTAAAAAAAGGAAGGCTTGTCTACGTTGAAGGGCGAATGCAATCCCGTGAATATGAAGGCAGGGATGGCGTGAAGAGGAAAGTCTTTGAGATTGTTGCATCTATTTTCCGTATGTTAGGGGGAGGCGCTCCAGGTGAAAGAGTTGAGAGCAAACCCCAGGTGAGTGCCCAAGGTGAGATTGAAGACGATTTTGTGCCAGAGGTTGAAGAAGACGATGTTCCTTTATAAATACATCTACACTTTCTTGACCGAATGTCTAAGACCTTCCACCTGAGATTGTACAAGATCCCGTGCTTCTGCTGCCTGCACAAACTCCTTGAATTGATTAAAACCTAACACATTAAAATGCACACCCTTTTCAATTAATTTAGAGTTCACACTACGGTAGGAATGAAAAGCAGGTTTGTTGCCCCTGTCTAATTCTGACAGGATCTCAAGTAAAATCCCGAATGCCTTTTGTAGCGGTCCTTCTTTTGTTAAAACAATTGGAACAGGATACACAAGTGCTTCAGGCCCTTTTCCTTCAATCGTTACAAAGCCTGCCCTTACAGCCGCCGCAACAAATTCACTCCAGTGGGAGAAATTGAGTTTCTTTTCATTAAAATTGGAATTGAGCATTTTCATTCTGATCTTTACCGATCCGATACCAGGATTTACTTTCTTTTTTAACATGAGATCGGCTGCCTCTGCAAGTACCTGGAACCAGTATTCAGTGCCCATTGGAGGCATTACACCCTTCCCTTGAATTATTTTATCTTCGATGACCCGTGATGATTTATCTCCTGTTTCCTCGTCATTACCTCCGGGAACCAATTCTCTGTAATCCACGTAGCTATCAGCCAGGGCCAGAAGGTCTTCAGATGCGTTCTGTGTATTACACACAATGTGTACAATCTTCCCTGCCCTCCTCAAAGCAAGAACAAGAAAACGGAAATCGCTGTCACCTGTAACGAGGATAAAAGTGTCTATATGATCGTGTATCCTTATTATTTCGAGTGTATCAGAGACCAATACCATATCAGAACTATTTTTACGACCTTTTGGAATATGAACAAGATAGAAATACCTTTTTGTTAATGAAGGGGCAAGTTTAGAAAAAGCAGGGTTGGTCCAGTTGCCATACGCACGGGCCGCCACAATTCTGCCCTTTGATTCTGCATGCTCAATTAAACCTTCTAAAAAAAGAGAGTCTCCTCCTGGGTTCACATTCTCAAGGTCCCAAAGAATTGCAATATTACTCATTATTCCCCCTCTTGTACCATACAAAATTAAGCGCTATATCCATTATAAAACATTCCCGTATAAATAGCATCAGTAATGTGTAGCATCCTCCTTTTTATCCGATAATCCTTGGTTTTGATCATATCCTGGGCTTCTCATTATATCATCATATTCCGGTATCACGATGCCTCTCTTCACCATAATGTCATAGATTATTTTAGCACGTTTCTCCACATACTTTGACGTTCCACTCACGCTATACCTTCTCGGATTCGGAAGTATTGATGCAAGCCTTGCGGATTCTTCCGGGTTCAACAATAACGCAGGCTTACCATAATAATGGAGTGAGGCAGCTTCAATACCAAATATGCCTTCTCCCCACTCTACTGCATTCAGGTAGAGCTCAAGGATTCTCCTTTTGGAAAGATTCCTCTCTATTCTCCATGTGAGAATTGCCTCTTTCAGTTTGCGTACAGGGTTCTTAGAAGGGGAAAGGTAAAGGTTTTTTGCGAGCTGCTGGCTGATTGTGCTCCCTCCGAATTTGAATGTCCCCTTTTCAAGGTCTTTTTCAAAAGCCTTCTGTATTGCATCAATGTCAAAACCATGATGGGCCCAGAATTTATCATCTTCTGCGATAATCACTGCTTTGACGAGATAGGGAGAGACTTGAGAAAGAGAAACCCACTTTTTCTGTATCTTTATTTTTTTGCCCTTGCTTTTCCACTCTTTCTCGCGGAACTCCATGAATGACGTCTTTTTCGGATTTTCCTTCTTAAGCTTCGACACATCAGGATAAATAAAATAGTAGCCAATACCCAGAAACAGTGCAAAGAGGAGAATGAGCAGGACTGTTTTAATGAACTTCACATGATACCTCGTCCATTGACTATAATATAAGGCTTAAAATTAGTTATGTTTAAAAATTTTTGCCATTCACTTCACACTATTCACTGCTTTTCACATAGGGAAACCAGCGGCCTTCCTTCAGAATGAGGCGGGTAGTATAATCTGATGAGCCTGACAGTCTCCCGTGATATACAGGATTTTTCATCCCACCGGTTTTAAATTTCTCATACTCAGGGTCCCAGGGGAAAACAATGGATGTTTCACCAGATATATTTGCCAGGATGGGAAGTATAGCGGGGTACTCTTTTTTCCTTAATGAGTCAAAGATGTGATCAATATCCCCAAACCTTGCAAGGTCTTCAAGGGTCTTCAGCGTAGGCGGGCTTAAGACAATAGTTCCTTTTAGATTCTCCTGAAGCGCTTTCTTGGGTGTTACCCATAAGCCATCCGTTGTTTCTTTTCTGTCATGAGTTGCTTCCTGGTCAACAGGATTACGGGCAAGAAAAAAATATGTATCAAAACGAATAGACCGGGCTTCAGGCGTAATCCAGTGGGCATAATAGTGGAGCTGGTCTAAAGCAAATGAAAGATGCTCCTCTTTTGCCATCTTGCTGAGG
>CAIJOT010000323.1 GCA_903822335.1 uncultured delta proteobacterium | reverse complement strand
TGGCGGTATTTCGGTTTTTGGTGGTGTGGGTGAGAGGACAAGAGAGGGTAATGACCTCTGGCTTGAAATGAAAGGCTCGGGTGTTCTCGATAAATGCGCCCTTATCTATGGTCAGATGACAGAAGTACCTGGTGCGAGGGCACGGGTAGGCCTCACGGCATTAACAGCAGCAGAATATTTCAGGGATGAAGAAGGACAGGACGTGCTTCTCTTCATAGATAATATATTCAGGTTTACACAGGCAAACTCAGAGGTGTCAGCTCTACTCGGCAGGATGCCCTCGGCAGTTGGGTATCAGCCTACCCTCGCCACAGACTTGGGGGAACTGGAAGAGAGGATAACCTCTACACTAAAAGGCTCGATTACTTCAGTTCAGGCGATCTACGTGCCGGCAGATGACCTTACCGATCCAGCCCCGGCAACAACCTTTGCACATCTTGACGCTACTACAGTACTATCGAGACAGATTTCAGAGCTTGGTATATATCCGGCTGTTGACCCACTTGACTCAACAAGCAGAATACTTGACCCGAAGATAGTAGGGGAGGAACATTACAGGGTAGCCTTGGATGTCCAGCAGATACTCCAGAAATACAAAGATTTACAGGATATTATTGCAATCCTCGGTATGGATGAACTCTCAGAGGAAGATAAACTTGTTGTGGCAAGAGCAAGGAAGATCCAGAGATTTTTATCCCAGCCATTCTTTGTTGCTGAAACTTTTACGGGTTCGCAAGGTAGATATGTGACTTTAAAGGATACTATAAAAGGTTTCAAGGAGATTGTTGAAGGCAAACACGACGATTTACCGGAACAGGCTTTTTATATGGTGGGAACAATAGAACAGGCAGCGGAGAAAGCCCGCATGTTTATGGGAGATTAATTGTGAACGTGCTTAATTTTGAGATAATTACCCCTGAAAAGGTGCTCGTGCGGGAAGAAGTAGATATGGTAGAAGCGAAGGGGGTATTTGGTGAGTTTGGTATTCTCCCTGGACATGCAAAATTTCTCACCATTCTGGAAATTGGTGAGGTTCGTTATATGAAAGGCGGGAAGACCACCCACCTTGCAACAAGTGGTGGTTTTGCTGAAGTGCTCGACGATACAGTGATGTTTCTCCTGGATACCGCAGAACTTGCCGAAGAAATAGATATTGAGCGTGCGAAGAGGGCAGAACAGAGGGTAGAAGCTGCATTGAAAGAGATACCAACAGATAGCTCAGAATATAAGAAATATGAATTGGCACTTCTCCGTGCAATAGCAAGAATCTCTATAGCCTCAAAGAAGTGATAAATGAATTTTTCGATTGATGCAAAGCTCTTTGATGTATTCCCTTCCTTAAAGATAGGTGTATTAATCTGTGAGATAGATAATACAAAGTATGGAGAGGATCAACTTGAGGCAATCCTTGAACATACAAAAGCGAGTTTTGTTTATGACAAACCCCAGGATCATCCACACATAAAGGTGTGGAGGGAGGCATTTACGAAGCTCGGGATTTCAGCATCGAAATATTATAGCTCCATCGAATCCCTCCTCCGTCGGGCACTCAAGGGGGGACCATTCCCGAGAATTAACCCCATTGTGGACCTGTACAATGCAGTCTCTCTGAAATATCTTGTACCCATAGGAGGTCATGCCCTTCAACCCATAGAGGGTAATATATCCCTCTGTTTTGCAAAAGGAAGCGAGCCTTTTACCCCAATGGATAGCGGTGAATTGGAGGTGGCAGATAGAGGAGAGGTCGTGTATAAGGACGAGAAGGAAGTGCTGACAAGAAGGTGGGTCTGGAGACAGTGCAATAAAGATAAGGTCACCGCAGAGACAAAAACGATCTTCATTCCCATTGACATTATGGAAGGCTTACCCGATGTCCTTTGTGAAGATGTGATGAGAGACATGGAAGAGAGCATGTTGAAGAACGGGAATGGCAGGGTTGTTCATAAAGATATTCTCACAACAGACAGATTCATAACAGCATTTCAGTTGTAGCAAATCGGATAATTGATGATGGTATATTCTTTATAGGAGGTTACCGCATATGTCTCCCATTATGCCGGAAGGAGAAAATATACGAAGGGCAATCAAATGGATTTCTGCAAACCTTCAAGAAAATCCAGATCAACCTATTCAACCACTCATTGAAAAGGTTGTGTTTAAGTTTGACCTTTCTCCGAAAGATGCCGAATTTTTAATGACTTTCTTTCGTAAAAGGGAATCGAATCAATAGTTACAATACAGGATTTGTTTGAGTGATGAAGCCAACCGAGTACGCTTTTTAAGACGCTGGCAATGTGCTCACAATACTTTTCAGTTAGGTTATCGCTTGGTCCTTCAACCATTATGCGGCAAATGTTTTGTGTACCGGAATAGCGGACAAGAACTCGACCGCTACTGCCAAAATTAACATTTTGGAATATGCATGTCATATCAAACCTTCCAGTGTCTGCAACGGTACAGATCATGGAGGGGTTTACCACTATCTTAAATATTGTTTGAATTCAACTGCATTATTTGAGATAATGAGAACAGGAGGAAACGTTCAAATGAAAATACTCTTTGTGTATCCGAAGTATCCAGATACATTCTGGAGCTTCAAGTACGCACTGAAATTTGTCTCTAAAAAGGCGAGTTTTCCTCCTTTAGGACTACTGACCGTAGCTGCGTTGCTGCCCGGGTACTGGGAGAAGAAAATTGTGGACATAAATGTGAAAACACTTAAGGATCGTTATCTGCAATGGGCTGATTACGTGTTTATCAGCGCCATGTCCATTCAGGCCGAATCAGCGAGAGAGGTAATCAGCCGATGCAATGCAATGGGTGTTAAGGTCGTAGCCGGAGGACCTCTTTTTACCGCTGATCACGAACATTTCCCGGGTGTCGATTATTTTGTGCTCAATGAGGCGGAACTTACTCTTCCCGTCTTTCTGGAAGATCTCGAGAAGGGACAGCCCAAACATGTCTACACAACGGATCAATGGGCAGATATAAGAAAAACCCCTATTCCGCTGTGGGAACTTGTCGATATGAAAAAATATGCCTCAATGAACATTCAGTACTCCCGTGGTTGCCCCTTTGACTGTGACTTCTGCAATATTACCACCCTCTATGGACGCTCGCCTCGAACGAAGGATAAGGAACAGCTCATTGCAGAACTGGAGAGCATCTATTCACTCGGTTGGCGGGAGGGCGTGTTTTTTGTAGATGACAATTTCATAGGTAACAAGATGAAATTGAAAAAAGAGGTTTTGCCCGCATTAGTGGAGTGGACGAGGAAGAAAAAAAATCCATTCCCCTTTAATACGGAAGCATCATTAAATCTTTCCGACGATCCCGAGCTTATGCAATTGATGGTTCAGGCCGGGTTCGACACCGTGTTTATTGGAATAGAAACCCCCAACGAACAAAGTCTCATTGAGTGTAATAAATTTCAAAACAAAGACCGTGATCTCATAGCCTGTATAAAAAGGATTCAGCAATCTGGCCTGCAGGTGCAGGGAGGGTTTATCGTTGGCTTTGACAATGATCCGGTTTCAATTTTTGAGATGCTCATTAAGTTTATCCAGGACAGTGCGGTAGTCACCGCTATGGTCGGTCTGTTGAATGCGCCACGGGGCACTAAACTTTACCAACGTCTGATAAAAGAGGGCAGGTTGTTGAAGGATATCACCGGCGATCAAATGGACCTTTCGATCAACTTTGTACCTAAGATGAACTACGAGATGCTTATGAACGGATATCGGAAGATTCTCAACACAATCTACTCCCCGCATCACTATTACGAACGTCTCAGGCTGTTCTTGAAAGAATATAATCCTCTCCAGAAAACAGCCTTCCACTTCCGGTTCGGTCACCTTAAAACCTTACTGAAGTCTATCCTCTACCTCGGAATAATCGGTAAAGAAAGGGTTTACTTTTGGAGGCTTTTTTGCTGGTCTCTATTCAGGCGCCCTCGACTTTTCAGATTGGCACTCACCTTCATGATCTACGGTTTCCATTTCAGGAAGGTTGCTCACAGAATAAACGAAAAAACCCCGGCATAGCATTCGTGGGGCAAGATTAGAGACCAGACCACCAGCGTACTCCTACGAATCTATACCCTGGAATAAGATTTAGTATTATAATCCCCATTATAAATGTTGATGGGATGCAGAAAAACACCCTTATCCGGTTATTGGATAAGGGTGTTAAGGAAAGACCTCAGAAAATTACCCGGGGTATAGATTTTTATCTATACGCTCTGATCAGGTGGCGGTGTTCCGGGCGGTGTAGGCAGGGTCAACGGCCACCTCAAGAAAAAGGCATTGTGGATGATAAGTGCAGGAGCGACGATGCAGAGGTTGAGATAGAGGATAAGAGTGTTTATATCGGCTATAGGAGGCAATCCGGCAGCTTTGAGGGCAGCAGCAAGATTATTGGCCGCGGGTCCGAGGATCACATTGCAGATCCCAATCCAGATGGCGGTGAGGATGCACACGACAACGAAGGCTGCAACGGCCCTGCTGCCACCGGTAAGTTTTGTAATCCCCCAGAACTGGAAATGCCAACTGTATACGAGGGCCCAGAAGATGAGCGAGGAAGCCACGGCTGCGAAGGAGAACCCTGGGTTGATCCCAAGGGCAAATGTTCCCTTCCAGCAGATGAGTCCCAGGATAAATGCAACAATGGTCTGGGCTATTGCCCCGCCGGGATGACCCAATTTCGCAAATGGCCACTGCTGGGTGACGAACACAGGGCTGAATATGAAAAACCAGCAAATAAACCATACAATAAATCCCGTGAGCCAATCTGCCTGGAATGGTCCCTTGTGATTAAAAGGAGAGCCGGCAAAAGGCGTTCCCTCGGCATTTGTCAGGTTGGTCCAGACAAGGCTTGCAACAACGAGTACAACGATAAGTGCAATTAGCGATGCTACCCATGGGTGGACTTTTCCTTTAACGGGAAAGCAATTCCAGTTAATTGCGTAGAGAAGTATAGTACAAAAGCCGAGCGCTCCCCACCAAATAAATAACGGACTCATCGGCCATTGTGGAAAGGCATACAGCATGATGATAAGAAACAGGGCGGTGAATACAGCCAAGATGGCGGTCATCCCCAGTCCTGCGGCGACGCGTGATTTCGTAGGGTTCCAGTTTCCTCCCGGAGGCGCCAACGGAAAGTTGTCACCCGCAAGGGCAAGGAGTCCTATTGCAATGAGCATAGGGAGAGTTGCCGGGAGAAGCTTCATGATAATAGTTAATGGTGATAAGCCATAGACGAAAATTGCTGTGAGAACAGCCGTGAGCACAACGAACTGAATGACGGCTGCCGGTCTTCCTTCAGGTCCAATACCAATCTTACCCATTTCTTTTCCATTTCCCATAATAATACCCCCTTTTTTTATGAATCTTTACTGCTAAAAGATTGTGATGCTTGTACCATTGTATTCTATTATCGTTGAACTCAATAAAGATTGCAAGTAAAATCTTTACAGCGAATTGACTCATAAAAAAAGCGCCTCTTTATGGGGCGCTTTTTTTATGAGTCAATGAATGTCTATTTATAGTGTTTCGTCACCAATTCTCATGCCGTAGAAGGAACGGTATATGAAGATAAGGGCAATGATGAAAAAGATGGCGCCGATCGATGTTTTTACCGCCTGAGACTGCATGGTCACGGCAATTTCTGTAGCGAGCAAGCCGAAGAGCGTGGTGAACTTAATAACAGGGTTCATCGAAACAGAAGAAGTATCCTTAAAAGGATCGCCAACAGTGTCACCGATAACTGTTGCTTCATGGAGCGGGGTTCCCTTCTCTTTCAGATCAACTTCAACGATCTTCTTGGCATTATCCCAGGCACCGCCTGCGTTTGCCATAAAGATTGCCTGGAAGAGCCCGAAGAACGCAATCCCAACCAGGTAGCCGATGAAGAAGTAGGGGTTGAAGAAGGAAAGTGCAAGGGCCATGAAGAAGACCACGATGAAGATATTCAGCATGCCTTTCTGGGCGTACTGGGTACAAATCTTTACGACTTCCTTGCTGTCCTCGATGGAGGCTTCTTCCTTGTCGAGGTTGATATTTTTCTTGATGAATACGACGGCCCTGTATGCGCCGGTGGTAACAGCCTGGGTCGCTGCGCCGGTAAACCAGTAGATAACAGCGCCACCCATGAGAAGCCCGAGGATGATCTGGGGCTGCACGAGACTCAGCTTAGCAACAACATCTCCGAACATGTTCTCAAGAAGGATGATGATGCCGAAGACCATTGTGGTGGCACCGACGACGGCTGTGCCGATAAGCACCGGTTTTGCCGTTGCCTTGAAGGTATTGCCTGCGCCGTCAGCTTCTTCAAGGTAATCTTTGGCTATATCGAAATTAGGTTCAAAACCAAACTGTTTCTTTATCTCTTCTTTTACGTTGGGAACTGACTCAATCCTGGAGAGTTCATAGACAGACTGGGCGTTGTCTGCTACGGGACCGTAACTGTCAACGGCGATTGTTACAGGACCCATGCCGAGGAAACCGAAGGCCACAAGGCCGAAGGCGAATACGGGAGCCGCAAATGAGAATTTCGCAGGCATGACCGCTAAAATTGAGGGATGCTGGGAAACAAGATATGCAATGAACATAAGCGTGAGGATTGTGAGACCTTCCCAGAAGGCAGAGAAGTTACCTGCCACAAAACCGGAGAGGATATTCAGTGATGCACCACCATGGCGCGCCGCACTGACACATTCCCGAACGTGGCGTGATTTGGTGCTTGTGAAGACTTTGGTAAATTCCGGGATCAAGGCGCCGGCGATGGTACCGCAAGAGATAATAACGGCAAGGGCCCACCAGAGACCGGGATATTTAGCATTCAAGTTGCCAAGGAGTAAATTGCTTGCCCAGAAGGTAACGATAATCGATACGGCAGAGGTGATCCACACAAGATTGGTAAGCGGCTGCTCGAAATCGAATTTCTTCTTTGAACCGAAAACAGAAGAGGTAATACCTTTGTTTATAAAGTATGAAACGAGGGATGTAAGGATCATGAGGATACGCATTGCAAATATCCAGATGATGAGTATTCCCGACATTATCGGGTCTGACGCAAGCGCAAGGGCGAGAAATGCGATGAGTGCAACGCCTGTGACGCCATATGTTTCAAAACCGTCTGCAGTCGGGCCGACGCTATCGCCAGCATTGTCACCTGTACAGTCGGCGATAACACCTGGGTTTTTCGGGTCGTCTTCGGGAAGCTTGAAGACGATCTTCATGAGGTCGGAGCCGATGTCGGCAATCTTCGTGAAGATACCGCCGGCGATTCTCAGTGCGCTGGCACCAAGGGACTCACCAATGGCGAAGCCGATGAAACTCGGGCCGATAAGTTCTTTCGGAAGGAAGCAGAGGATGCAGATCATGAAGAAGAGTTCCACACTGACAAGAAGAAGTCCAACGCTCATCCCTGAGTTAAGAGGGATGGTCACTACATCAACCGGTCTGCCGCGAAGGGACGCAAAAGCTGTCCTTGAGTTGGCCCATGTATTGATCCTCATACCGAACCAGGCAACGCCGTAAGACCCTAATATACCGAAGATGGAGCAGACGAGAATGATTACAGTGCTGCTAAAGGGGACGTGCGACAATCCCATAAAATAATAGACCATACAAATGGCGATGAGAACCCAGAGGATGATGAGAAACTTACCCTGCTGTGCCAGATATGACTTACAGGTTTCCCAGATGATATCCGATACATCCAGCATCGACTTATGGGCAGGCATGTTCCTCGTCTGGGTTGCCTGAACCATAGAGAAAATAAGACCTATAATACAAACAACAAGACCGAAATACATGATGGATATACCGCCCACAGTACCGCCAAAGATATTGAATGCAACTTTGGAAAGGTCTGGCAATACGATGTCAGCCTCACCTGCAAATACAGCAGGTGCCATCAAAAGAACCATGACGCTGAAAGAAAAGAAAATAGATAATAGTGTACGTTTTGTTAAAAAAGTCATTTATAACCTCCTTACAAAAATTTTTATGGATTACAAAATAAATCCATAATAGCCAATACTATGTATGAATTCTCACTTGATTAACAAATGACATCTGTATTGTAAAACTTTTTTTTTGAGATTGTCAATTAACTTATGAAAAAATTCACATAAACTACAAAATTCATAAATTTCTGTGTTTTTTGTTTGTACAAAACTCAACGGAGAAAGTTGAGTTTATTGGTTTTACAGCGAAAGGGCTTCAGGGAGAAGCCTTTGGTATAAATTTTAATCTTGACAAGAGGGGTTGTTTTTATATAATGGATTTAACAGAATTTATTACAATCTCTATGGCATTCCTAAGGATTTTCTGCTGATGAATCATAGAGAGTGTGAGCATTAATCCGTATGAAGTTTTAAAAGTCTTTATGTACTCTATGTAAAGGGGGGTAATATGAATTCAGTTGTTGTACTTATTTTAGGTTTAATCGTCTTTTTTGTCGGGTATCGTTTCTATGCGAAGTACGTAGATACGAAAATCATGAAATCTGACCCGAAGAGAGTTACTCCGGCAAAGATGTACATGGATGGTGTGGATTTTATGCCCACCAGCAAGAACATCCTTTTTGGTTACCAGTTTAAATCCATCGCTGGCGCAGCCCCAATCATCGGGCCGATCATTGCGATCCAGTGGGGTTGGTTACCGGCCCTTATCTGGATTCTCGCTGGCGCATTCTTCATCGGCTGGGTCCAGGATTACTCAACCGCCATGATAGCCATGAGAAAGGATGGAGCCTCTCTTGGAGGATTAAGCCACAAACTCATTTCACCAAGGGCGAGGATCATCCTCCTCGCCTTTCTCTATTTTTATCTTCTTCTCATTGCTGGAGCCTTTGGAAATGTAGTCGTCAGTACAGCCATAGGGCTCAAGGCAGCTCCCATAGCGTGGTTATTTCTTACCATAGGCGGTGTTCTTGCAGGACAGATGATATACAAATGGAAAAAGGATATTATTCTCACAACCGTCGTCACTGTTGTTATTGCCTTGGTAGGGATATGGCTCGGAACGGTAGCACCTTCTGATAAAATTATCGGGGCAAGTCTTGCAAATAGTCGATGGTTATGGACAATCGCTGCATTTGTTTTCTGTTATTTTGCAGCAGTTCTCCCGATTTGGAGATTCGCGCTCCCCATCAATTACGTTGCTTCATACATCGTGTTTCTGGGCCTTTTTTTCGGAATTATAGGGATCTTTATCCTGCACCCTAATTTTACGCTACCTGCATACACAAATTTTTCTATAAAAATAGGCCCTCTCTGGCCTATCATGTTTGTGACCATTGCCTGCGGGGCTATTTCAGGATGGCATAGTCTTGTGTCCACTTCAGGGACTGCCCGTCAGTTAGAGAATGAACTGGATGCCCGCCCGGTTGGGGGTGGCGTGATGTTCGTGGAGATGATGCTCGCTTTATTCGCTCTGATCATTGCGGGAACTATTTATGCATCTTCAGCTGAATACGGAGCAGCCATAGCAAAGGGACCTGGGGCTATATTTGCAGCGGGGGTATCTAAGTTCCTGGGTGTATTAGGACTTCCAGCCGAAACAGGCCGCTCTTACGGGAGCGTGATGATGATTGTTCTAGCGGTTACTATCATGCAGCTTGTCATTCGGTTTATGAGAATTGCAACTTCAGAGTTATTGAGCGATATCAGCCCTATCTTCAGGAATGCCCATGTAGGAACCTTCATTGCGAGCATTCTTGGGATGATTTTGGTCTTAACGGGGTGGTGGCAGTACCTGTGGGTATTATTTGGAGGGGCAAACCAATTGATGGCCTCTCTCGCATTGATGTTGGTGACAGCCTATTTGATGTCAGAGGGGAAGCCAGCTGCTTACGCCTTTTATCCGATGATCTTTATGTTTGTGACGACCGTGGCGGCCCTCACCTACACTTCTTACAATCTGCTTCTGAAAGTTTTTACAGGGGCAGTGAAAGGAGAGGCGTTAATTGGGAACACATTGATGGGGTTTGTTGGAATATTCTTGGTTCTTGCTGCCCTTGTACTTGCCGCAGAAGGCTTCAAGGCTTTTAAACGTTACAAACTTATGAGGACACCGGTAGCAGGAGCAAAAACATAGATTGATTCAATGTAGTGGAAGGAGAAGGTTCTATGTCAGAAGATGAGAAAAAGAAAGGTGGTTTTTTTCAGGCGGTAAAGGAATTCGTATACGGGGTAGCAGCACACGACTCGGCACGTTTTGCCCTTAAGACGAGGGCAAGCATGGAGCACCTATTTATCCTCATTACTATGGGGGACATGCTTGGTGTACCGATCCTGCCGCCCTACTATTCTTTAAGGCTATTGCCTTATGTAGTCCCTCAAATTTCAACCTGGAAACGGAGAATGCTGAGGGAAAAAGATTTAACAGATGCTTTAGCATAAAAACAGTGATTGGTGATTAGTAATCAATAATCAGGTTCAAGATTTTTATTTTTCTGGTCACTAATTACCAATCACCAATTACTGAATTTACGGGAGGTGGTTCCTATTTCACTCACAAAGATTTTTGACCAATATCCGGACCGGCGTTATATAATGTTTGGGGGAAAAGGTGGTCTTGGAAAAACCACTTTTTCTGCAGCAGCTGCATACTATTTAGCAAAACAGGGCAAACGTGTCCTTGTTTTTTCTGTAGACCCGCAGGCTTCCCTGAGCGATATATTTAAAAAGGACATCTTTGGAAAAGGACCAACAGAGATTATGCCGAATCTCTATGCCCAGGAAATAGACGCTGATCGCCGTGTGAAGGAATATCAGCAGGAAATAAGGCAGAAAATCCTTGATATGTATGGTATGGATAGCATCCCTGAAGAGATCGAGAGTTATATTCAGGCTGCAGCGGCAGAGCCTGCCATGGAGGAGAGCGCCATCTTCGACGAGGTGGTGGATATTGTGGTGCATGGTGGTTACGATTATTACATCTATGACCTTGTGCCCCTGGGGCATGCCCTGTATTATTTGAGCATGGCGTCCGTATATGATGAATGGATAGATAAAATTACCGGTCTCCGCCAGCAGATGCGTGAGTATGACCAGGTGGCTGCCGTGATCCGTCAGGAGAAGGAACTCGATGAAGATGCCATACTGAATGAACTTCTTTACATTAAGGAGAGAATCAATAAATCCTCCAGCATCCTGACCGATAAACAGAAGACAGCATTCTTTTTTGTGGTGACGGCTGAGGAGATGATCATCAATGACACCATTAAGGCAGCGGAGCTTTTTGCCAAGTTTGATGTTCCTATGAGCGGGTATATCATCAACAGGGTTTTACCTTCAACATTGAAAGATCAGCATATTCCGGAGTATTTAAAAAATCGCCTCACCATGCAGGAACATTACTTAAAGGTGATTGACGAGGTTTTTAAAGGGCAGATTTTGGCTTTAGTTCCTGAGATGGAACGGGATGTAACAGGACTTCAGATGATAGAAAAGATAGCAAACAGCATGTTTTATTAGAATGAAGTGAGGAGTCTACCAATGGACCAAATTACTATCAGTATGACCCAGTATATGAAAGACCGCCCCGGACTTAAGTATATCTTTTTTGGCGGAAAAGGAGGCGTAGGAAAGACGGTCATGGCGGGAACGGCTGCCCTGTGGGCTGCCAAGCAGGGTAAGAAGACCTTGCTTGCCTCAACGAACCCTGTCCATAGCCTTTCCAATCTTCTGGAAAAAGACGTGTTTGGAAAGGCTGCGGTTGTCTGTGATGAAGAGAAATGTTATGCCTTTGAAATTGATACAAAGGACACGATTGAACGTTCTAAGCAGGAAATCCGAGAAAAAATCAACTGGTTTCTCAAATTTGCTGACTTAACAACAAAAGCTGATGAATTTATAGAATCTGCCACGATGAACCCTGCCTTCGAAGAGTCTGCGATGTTTGAAAATATGATTGACATCATGTTCAAGGATGAGTATGACTTTTATGTTTTTGACACCGCCCCAACAGCAAACGCAAGGCGACTCCTCGGGATGTCAAAAGTGTATTCTCTCTGGGTCGAGAAGATGCTGAAAAGCAGGGGCGAAGCAAAATCATTGAGAGAGTTACTCTCCTATACAAAGAAGAAGGAGAAAGACCCGCTTCTCGATTATCTTTTGGATTTCAAAGAAAGGATGGTAAAAGCCCAGAGTCTCCTGACGGATGATAATCTCACCTCATTCTTTTTTGCCACATTGCCTGAAGCGCTTCCTATCGCTGTGATTACCCGTTTTATTAATTGGTTTCATGAATTCGGGATTCCAGTGGGGGGTATCATAGTAAATGGTCTCATTCAGAAGGACCAGGTTGGGGATGATGCACCTGAGTTTGTCCATAATCGCGTTGCAATGCAGGAAGAACATATGGGCGAGATATGGAATATATTCGGAGACAGGGTGAGGGCGATCATACCGCTTTTTGAGACAGAGGTCAAAGGGGCACACATGCTGAACAGGGTGATTGACTACCTGTTTGTCTAATAAGGTTTTGAACTGTTGTAACCCGACATTTTTAGAACGATAATTTTGTGTTACAAGATGTTATCTAATTGCTTAGCGCTATGAGATATAGCAACGATTTGTTGTCTCGCCTTTGATACCCCGCGGCAAGCCGCGGGGTAGTTCATTTGTTTCCCTGTTGCCTTGGTACCGGCCACCCTTTAGAACTTTTACCGTGACATGTCAGAAGAAGTAAAATTCATTCTTCTGAGGCCATCCATTCAAAAATGTTATGTTCGATTCAAAAATGATATGCTAATAGAGCGATACATTCCTTAAGCGCATAGTATGTCTCTCTGTCCGCAGTTATGTTCATAGACGAGGGACAGAAAGGCAAGTGACACAATGATTCCGGCCGCACTCACACAGAAACATTGCAGCCTATGAAGAGATTATTGAAGCGTCCTACATCACCGTAGCATTTTTCAGTCAGACTTTCCCGCACATGCCAGTGTTTTTATGGCTGATCCGGGGCCGAGGATAGCAATACAGCGATAAGTGCTGTTGCGCTCCCGACAGGCTTGTCTCGCGGCGCCAATTCCTGCAAGACGTTGAGAAAGACAGCAGCAGGCGGTGACAGAACATGGTTTTTAAGGTAGGCAATACTGATGTCTAAGGCGATTTGATTTCCTTCAAGAGAAACGGCAGACAGTTTCCCCTCGTCTATTTCCTTGGTCACGGCTATCCTCGACAGGAACGAGATGCCCTCTCCCTTCTCAACCATATTCTTTATCAATTCAGTGTTGTTCGCTTCCGTGAGGATATGTGGGAAAATCTTAGACTTTTCAAACAACTGGTCCACGAGGTGCCTGCTTGCCGAACCTTTTCCCCTCAAGATGATTTTTTCATCCGCCAAATCTCTGATGGTAACATTTGTCTGTTTGGTGAGTCGGTGACCTACGGGCAATACCACAACCATATCTTCCCTGCAAAAGGGGATGAAACAGACATCTGAGTTCTCTTCGACTTTGAGGCAAATAGCCACCTCGTTCCGAAAATCAAGGAGGCTCTGAATGAGATCCAGAGACCCTGCTTCATCCACTTTTACCATAATGTTCGGGTAAAGCCTGTGGAAGTAGTTGATCAGCAAATGCAGGAAGGTAGGCGAATACATTCTTAACGCTCCCAGCGATACCATGCCGACTCTCAGTCCTTTAAGATCGCTTACTACCCTCTCAATCTCTACTTCGAGGTCAAAAAGTCTCTGGGCATGCTCGTAAAGAATCTTGCCTTCTTCTGTAAGGAAGACCTTGCCCGGTTTTCTTTCAAACAGTTTCAGCCTCAACTCCTCTTCGAAGGCTCTCATTTGATTGGTGACCGCCGGCTGGGTGATGGAAAGGTCCTCGGCTGCCCTGGTGTAGCTCATGCGTCTTGCCACGCTATGAAAGATTCTGAGGTGGTGAAGGTTTATCATCTTAACAATGTCCTCTGTCATACCAACAGCAAAATACCACACCTTAATCCAGGTCAATTAGCATAGCGCAAAAGTCTGACCTTTGTCAGCCATTCTATACCATTCGCGGATGGAATGCAACCACAGTCTGAGGGAAATGTGGACACGCGGGAGACGGATGCCACCTTTCTGAACGAATATCCCTGAGGACATAACATTTTTGAATGGATGGTCACAAGAAAATGCATTTGACTCCCCCCAGTATGTGGCGTAAAATCTCTTTATGAGAACACATGGTTCCGGAATGAGCAATACCACAAAACCCAAGGAGCATGCCATAATGAACACGGAGGTAGTGAGAACGACTTGCGCCATCTGCTTGCAGGATTGCGGAATGTTGGTACACCTGAAGGATGGGGAGATAGTCAAGATTGAGGGGGATCCCGATGCCCCGCTCAATATGGGGGCTCTCTGTGTAAAGGCTCTGGCATCCCTGGAGATTCGGAATCACCCTGACCGCGTAAGACATCCTTTGATACGGAAGGGCAAACGGGGAGAAGGGAAGTGGCAGGAGGTCTCCTGGGATGAGGCCCTCGGCAGGATAGCCGATGAAATGAACAAGGCCAAAGAGAAGTACGGCCCTGAGTCTGTGTGCTGGTTGAGGGGAGCTGCCAAGGGTATTCAGGACAACGTCTTTACCCGCCTTGCCAATGTGTTTGGTTCTCCAAACATCACCTCAATGGCATCGGTCTGTTATTTTCCCCATGTGAATGCCATGCGCTTCACCTTTGGCTCGTTTCTCATGGAAGATCACACAAATTCGGCGCTGGTCATGGTTTGGGGCATGGACCCCGCGTCAACATCTGCCCCGAACTACGAGCCTCTCAAGAGAGCCGTCGCCCGGGGGGCCAAGTTGATGGTGATAGACCCCTTTGAAACCATGCTGGCAAAAAAGGCAGACCGGTGGATAAGGCCGAGGCCGGCAACGGACATGGCCCTGGCCCTTGGGATGGCTCACGTCATTATCAATGAAGGTTTATACGACAAAGCTTTCGTGGAAAACTGGACAGTAGGGTTTGATGAACTCAGGACCCATGTTCAGGACTATACCCCGCAGAGAGTCTCTGAAATCTGCTGGGTGCCGGCAGAGACTATAGTGGATGCGGCAAGATTTTATGCCGCCAACAGACCCGCAGCAATTCTGGTGGGGAATGCAAATGAGAATATCGTACTTTCCTTGCAGACGCAGCGAGCCATCTATATACTGGAAGGCCTTTGCGGCAACGTGGGTGCACCGGGCGGCAAAGTCCAGTGGACTAATCCTCCTATAGTGTCCAGGGCTGCTCCGGAATTTACCTTGCAGGATCATGTTTCCAGGGAAGCACGGCAAAGGAGGCTGGGGGCAGAGCACGTGGCGCCATTCATCTATTATGCAGTGCCGCAGAGCATAGTAAAGGCGCTCATTACCGGCAAGCCTTACATGCCCCATGTGGCTTATATTCAGGGAGGAAATCTGCTTTGCACATGGACCAATTCCAGAGAAACTCTGGCAGCATTCAAGAAACTTGACTTTATTGCGGCGGCTGACTTGTTTCTGACACCCACCGTCGAGATGTGCGATGTGGTTCTGCCTGTCGCCCACTTTCTTGAACACGATGCCCTTCGCCAGTCAGGGGATCTACCTTTTTTGGCACAGATACAGCAGAAGGTGGTTGATCCGGGGGACTGCAAGTCGGACACCCAGATCTATATCGAGCTGTCCCGTAAACTGGGATTGGGTGACTATTTCTGGAAAGATGAATATACTTTCATGGAGGAGATGCTAAGGCCTGCAGGGATTACTCTGGACGAGTTCCGAAAAGTCCATGTCCTGGAGTGTGTCAGACAGTACAGGCATTATGAGAGGGGAGGTTTCGCTACCCCTTCGGGCAAACTCGAACTTTACTCAAATGCACTCAAGGAGGCCGGCTCGGACCCGCTACCGGTTTATCGCGAGCCTCCCGAGACCATGTACAGTGAGCCTGAATTGGCAGGCGAGTATCCTCTGATCCTGACCACGAGGAAGCCCGCCGTTTTCCGGCATGCCAATCTGAGACAGATTAAGAGTCTAAGGGCCAGGCGTCCGGATCCGATCCTTAATATTAATCCTGGGACGGCTAAGGACCTGGGAATCGACAACGGGGACTGGGTCTATATCGAGAACAAACGCGGCAGAATAACCCACAAGGCAGAATATACCGAAAGCCTGCATCCAAGAGTGGTGGTGGGCGATCATGGCTGGTGGTACCCGGAGAAACGTGTCGATGAAGAGCTGCATGGATTTGCGGAATCGTGCATCAATGCAATTACCAGCAACAGCCCGCCTTATAGCCCTGAGATGGGAGGCGCTACCCTGAGGGGCACGTTTTGTAAGGTCTACAAAGTCGAGAAGTGATGACATTGGCGCCGGCAGAGCTGTACAACCCACCCTGGGACCCGTATACTCATAGAGAGGATATGGCGGCAACAAAGAAAAATGGGCCTTCTTGCGACTTTCAGATGACGGAGGTAGTGGCATGGATTCAGTCGAAACCGAAAAGGAAATACTGAGGGGACTCGGCGATGCGGTGATCGCATACGACGAGGAAAAGACAGTTGAGCTAGCCAAGATGGCACTCGAAAAGGGTATTGATCCGAGTGATGCCATCCTGAAAGGTCTTGCCGTCGGAATGGAGGAGGTGGGAAGACTCTACGAAAAACAGGAATATTTTGTGCCCGAGTTGCTCCTCTGCGCAGATGCGATGAATGCGGCCCTCGATGTGCTGAAGCCTCACATTAAACTCGAAACACAGTCAAAGCCGTTCAGCGTTGTCATTGGAACGGTCGAGGGGGATATCCACGAGATCGGCAAGAATCTTGTGAGAATTATGTATGAGGCCGCAGGATGGACCGTTTACGACCTTGGCGCCGATGTAAAGATACCCAGATTCCTGGAAGAGCAAAAGAGAACAGGCGCTGACGTCGTGGCGATCTCCTCTTTGATGACAATGAGCATGCTGGCCATTCCCGAGGTCATTAAGCCCATTAAGGCCTATGATCCGGGGATAACCGTGATGGTCGGCGGAGCACCTCTGACCCGCGAGATGGCCATGGCCTACGGGGCCGATGGGTTTGCCCTGAACTGCGGGACGGCCGTGAAAGAGACACTCGAGGCCCTCGGCAGGGTGAAGGGCAGGCCATAAGAAGCTGTAAGGGAGAGCGGCGAGCGAGGTGATGCCATGACTGAGGATTGGAGTTTGAGACCGGACAGGATGACGCCGACGGAGAGGATGAAGGCGCTCCTTTCGGGAAAACCGGTTGACCGCGTAGGGCTTTACCCCTTTGCCCGGGGTTTTTGCGCAATAAACACAGGTATGAGCCCGGAGACCTTTTACGAGGACCCGGCAGCGAGCCTTGATGCACAGTTATGGACCCAAAAGATGTACGGCCACGACGAGCCTCTCAAGTTTGGCGGCGCCTGTTATGGAGCCTGGGAATTTGGTGGCGAAATCAGAATGCCCACGTCCGAGTGGCAGCAGGCCCCCTCGGTGGCGCGCCATCCTGTCCAATCGGAGGCGGATGTAGAGCGGCTGGAGTTACCTGACGTGACCAAGGCAGGCACAATTCCACGGACCATGGAATTCGGCAAACTACAGCACGCTACCGGGCTTGTGTGCACGGTCGCAATGGGCAGCCCCTTCATGATCGCAGGAAACATCTGTGGGGTTGAAAAGTTGACGCGGTGGATGCTCAAGAAACCTGCCCTGGCCCATAGAGTCCTCCGGCTGGCTACGGACTTCGGGGTAGCGGTAGCGAAGTACTGGGTGGATACCTTTGGCCCTGAAAATGTGGAAATCCGCGATTCTGCGCCGACAGACTCGAACCAGGTCATATCGCCGAAACATTTCAGGGACTTCCCGCTTCCGTACCTCATAGCCCTCCACGAGAAGGTGCTGGCCATGGGTGTGAAATACATTTACACCCACATTTGCGGGGAGCAGAATCTGAACCTCCCCTTCTGGCACGAGGTACCCTTTGGAGATCCCGGGATCGCCAGCTTTGGCCATGAAGTGGATGTGGCGAAGGCAATAGAGATGCTGGGGGACAAATGCATCGTGGTCGGCAACGTGGAGCCTCGGATCCTTCAGACGGGAAGCCCGCAGGAAGTGTACCAGCGATCACGGGAGTGCATCGAGAAGGGCAAGCACGCACCCAGGGGTTTCATTCTGGGCACGGGATGTGAACTGCCGCCCAGGTCCCCTGCGGCGAACCTCTTTGCCATGAAAAAGGCTATCAATGACTTCGGCTGGTACGAATAGCCACGCACCCATGTGAGGAGACCGTGCCCGGCAGTGCAGTGCGAAACTATCCTGAGAGGTGACTGAAATGACAGACCGCGCCATGAGATTACTCAAGGGTGAGCCGGTTGACCGGACCCCACTTTTCCCTTTCATTCTTGGATTCTGCGCGAAGAATGCGGGATATCCTATTGCCACCATCTACAGCGACCCGCAAAAAAGCTTTGACCTCCAACTGTGGACGCATGAACAGTATGATTTCGACTGGGGGCCCATCTACGGCTATGCCTCGTACGGAACCTGGGAATTTGGAGGTGAGATCAGGATGCCCACCGCCACCTATGAACAGGCGCCGTTCCACACGAGATTTCCGGTCGAGGGGGAACAAGATGTTCCAGGACTCAGATTGCCTGATCCAAGGACAGCAGGGTGCCTTCCCCTTTCGATGGAGTTTTCCCGGCTCCAAGAAAAACATGGAAAGCCGATTTCCATTGTCTGTGGAGGCAACTTTACCATTGCAGGAAACGTTTGTTCCGTTGAAACGCTCTGCCGGTGGATGCTAAAAAAGCCGGATCTCGTTCACAGCATTATGCGCCTTACCACAGACCATATTGTCGACATTGTCCGTTACTGGTCCGATGTTTTTAGCGCCGAGCGTGTGATCCCCCAGATGTGGGAACCTCTGGCAGCAAATATCATCATCTCACCAAAACAGTTCGAGAAGTTTGTTTTCCCTTACATCAAGGAATCGAGCGAAAAGATACTGGCCATGGGGGTAAAGCACATTCTCTACCACATCTGCGGAGACCAGAACAAAAACCTACCTTACTGGAGCCAGATTCCCATGGGCGGTCCCGGGCTTTGCAGCTTTGGACTCGAGGTTGACCTTCTTGCGGCTATAGAGTACCTCGGCTCCCGGAATGTTATCATCGGCAACATAGACCCAAAGGCCTACCTGAATGAAACACCCAAACAGATCTATGGCCTCTGCAGGGAGGCACTGGAGAAGGGGAGATCGGCACCCCGAGGTTTCATGCTGTCGTCGGGCTGCGAGATTCCACCGGAGGCGCCGCCCTATCACGTTTATCAGATGCACAAGGCAATCAAAGATTCGGCGACCAGCGGGTGACGCCGTAAGAACCCGCCCCAACCCATCCTCGTCCTTCGAAAGGAAGGAACTCGAGCGCCCCTCAAACGGCAGTTACTCCACGGTGTAGTCGTAGTATCCACGGACGACGCGATAACGGGAAATCTGTTGCCCGCCGAGCCACAACTGTGGAATCTTCGCGTCCCGCAAGTATTTCTCAAGGTGAAACTCAGGAGACAGACCGTTGGAACCCATGAGTTGCATGGCCATGTCCGCAACCCATACAGCCGCATCGGCCGCATATACCCTCACGATGCCTGCCTTTGAGATCATCTCCCTGGTAAAGGTACGCCCGTATTTTTCAGGATGATCGGCCATCCACGCGAAGTTGTACGCCAGAGCCCTCGTTGTCTCAACCCTGATAGCCATGTCCGCCAGGATGCCTGCCGCCATGCTCCATTCCCGTACCGGCTTCCCGCCACTCATCCGATCCTTCGTATAGTCGAGGGCAATGTCAAAAGCCGCCTGGGCAATGCCTAAGGACATGCTGGCGGAACTTAACTGTGAACCTGCCGTGATGGCATGATAGAGCTGTGCATCACGACCGGGTCCGGCGAGCCGATATTCCTTGGGTACCCTGACGTTGTCGTAGAAGATACTTCCATTGATAGATGTCTTGTATCCCATCTTCTTTTCCGGTTTGCCAAAAGAGAGTCCTTTGGCGTCCCCCGGCACATAGATGAGTGCGACTCCCTCGTCGCCAAGGTTCGGGTCTGTGGTACAGACGGTAAGGTACACACTCGCTATTCCAGCGTGGGTAGGCCAGGATTTGCCTCCGTTGATGACCCATTCGTTGCCTTCCAGTCGAGCCCTTGTAGTAATGTATTTGTCTCTTAATAGGGGGTTCTCTGAATCGGCCCCCCCTGTGGCGTCCGTCATTGACAAGCAGGCGTAGGTCACCTTGTTTCCGCAAAAGGCAGGGACAAACCTGTCTAGGACGACCTTGTTGCCCGCTGCCATAGAGGGCCTGAAGATGCTCCCTCCGTTGATGCCCACGCTGAGGCTGATGCCCGCATCTCCCCGTGCCAACTCTTCGCGGATTATACAGAGGGTGGTGGCCGAATGGGGCCCTCCCCCGCCGTACTCTTCCGGATAACCGGTTCGCTGGATACCTAAATCAACGAGCTTTTGAAGCACTGATTCAACCAGGCTGTAGTCCTCTTCGAGCTTTTCTCGAATCGGCATAATTTCCTTGTCAACGAATTTCCTGATCATTTGACGAATGTCGTTTTGCTCTTCTGTGAGCAGGTCTCTAAGATACATGGAAGCCTCCTTCGCTTTTTCTTATTTCCTCCCATAGCCCCAATAGTGAGAAATTATACACCCCATGCCCTCAAATGTCTTTGAAAATCATCCCCTTTCTATTGTATATTTTCAATGGCAATAGAGGCAGAATTCAAGGATGAGAGAGGTGCTTGTGGGCTATAGGGATTACGAGGGTGTGATCGGGCTTGAGGTTCATGCCCATCTTTTGACTGACAGCAAGATCTTCTGTGGATGTTCGACGAAATTCGGGGCAAAGCCGAACAGCCATACATGCCCTACCTGCATGGGACTTCCGGGCGCCCTGCCTGTGCTTAACAAAAAGGTGGTGGACTTTGCCATTAAACTCGGGCTTGCATTGCACTGTACGATCAACAAAAAGAGTATTTTTGCCAGAAAGAACTACTACTACCCCGATCTTCCCAAAGGCTACCAGATTTCGCAGTATGAAGAACCCGTATGCATTGACGGCTATCTCGACGTCTTTCTGAATGACAATCCCCGTGCATCCCCCGTTGAGAAAGGGGGTCTGCTGGTCGGAAGAAGAGGATACGCATCAAGAGGGTCCAAATGGAGGAGGATGCGGGGAAGCTTGTCCACGAAGGCACTAGTGAATTTGGGTTCAGGTCTTGAAATATAAGTTTTTATCTCTTTAATGATAGACTGTTATACAATCTTTAATCAAATTGCTAAGCTGGAAGAGCTTTATAGAGCTTTTTCATCTATCTTATTTCTTTCGTCTTAAATATGGTTTATGATTTATATTTATAAGTATCCATCATGGCAGTCGATTACTCACAGTTAATAGCTGTAATTGTTATGGGGCAGGCTCGGTGAATCTGTAACCTGAAAAAGCCAAAAGGGGCGGTATTGATGAAGACATTGATAGTCGGGATGGGGGTCATAGGTACAATCTATGGATGGGCACTTTCAGAAGCTGGGGTTGATATTACCCATATCGTTCGTAAAGGCAAAAAAGCTAAATTTGAAAATGGCATTGCTGTAGATGTATACGATTTACGTGAAGGCTATCCTGAGTCACAAAATACGCTCTATCAACCTAAGATTATTGAAGAAGCATCACCTGAAGATGGTTTTGAGCTCATCATCGTGGCAACCAAGCACTACCAGGCAATAGAAGCTATTCGTGAGCTAAAAGACATAATCCCATCAGCAACTTTTCTCATGTTTACCGCAAACTGGGAAGGTCCGCAGGAGATTGATAAGCTTTTACCACGATCACAGTATTTATGGGGTTATGCAGCATCAACGGGAGGATATTCAGGTGATCTATTGGTCGCAAATATAGCGAAGGGTTTTCATTTAGGTGAACTTGACGGCACGAGAATGAAACGCCTGGAAGCCATAATCGAAATGTTCAACAAGGCCCATATTAAAGCCGATCTCAAATTGAATATCATTGAGTGGCTCTGGATACATTATGCAATCAGTGCAGGTTTGATAGGCACTGCTCTTTATGCTGGTGGCTTAAAGGAAATGTTTACCAGTCCTGATATTGAACGTTTGATGGTTCCTGCTGTTCAGGATGCCTTACATGTTTTAGAGAAACGTGGTGTTGATATCACACAATACCCTGATGCAGAGCCTTTTTTAAAGCAACCTCCAGAAATAACAACAAAAAATTATCGTCATACATTTATAGAAACGACATGGGGGAAACGCGCACTTGATACAGGGCACTTCAAAAATAATCCTGAAGAAATGCAGCAGTTTTATCTTGAAGTGCTTGAAACCGGTGAAAAACTCGGTGTTTCCATGCCATACTTAAGCAGCTTTAAATCAAAGATATTAGTATCCTGTCCATAATAGCTTTTTACAACAAGGAGATAAAAATGGAGTGCCGGAGTGCGAAGGGAATCTCTTTTCTGTAGTTCGCGAGAAACACCAATAGGGTGGTAAAGGTATTATACTATTTTGACGTCACATGGAAAATATCTCTTCCGTTCGCCAGCTCAAAATTCTTACCCATTCTAAATCTTGCTACGCTCTCATCCGCAAACTCGTCCTACTACGCGGGACTCAAACATGCTCCTGAGCCCCTTACGGGGACGTTTCGCTTCGACAAGATGGGTGCCCAAGAATTTTTCGATGCTTGCTCCAGAGACAATTTTCCATTACTATATATTTGATATCAAATTGGTATTTGCAGGACAGGACGATAGCTTCATTGAGTAAACATGGTGAGATAACAGTTTCCTATATTAGCCAGAAATTGTTATTATATCTCGTACTGAACGGCACCTATGAAGACGAGGGAAATTTTTGCGAAGACAATCCTGACGAAAACCGGCATAGAAGGGTTTGACTACTGTATTAACCCCTATGTTGGTTGTGAACATGGCTGCAGGTATTGCTATGCGAGCTTTATGAAGCGATTCACGGGCCACCAGGAACCCTGGGGAGACTTTGTAGATGTCAAGATAAATGCGCCTCAAATCCTGAGGGGGCAGTTAAAAAGGGCAAAACCTGGAACCATTATCTTCGGCACAGTAACTGACCCGTACCAGCCTGTAGAGAAACATTACAGGCTGACAAGGGGATGCCTTGAAGCCCTCCTGGGGCATCAGTTTCCTGTTAACCTTTTAACCCGTTCCCCTCTCTGTGTGAGGGACATTGACCTATTTAAAGAGTTTGAAGATATAACAGTGGGCCTTTCCATTACAACCGATGATGAAAAAATCAAGAAAGTCTTTGAGCCCCGCTGCGCCTCCATCAAGGCCAGGGTGGAAACTTTAAAGGCCCTTCATGGAGAAGGTATCCAGACCTATGCCTTTATCGGACCCATACTTCCGCTGAATCCAGAAAAACTATTCAAAATAATTGAAGGGGCGGTGGACGAGGTGCTCATAGATAAGTTAAACTATTCAAACAAGGTAAAGGCAATCTATCGTCGTGAAGGACTGGAACGCTACTTAGAAGGGGATTATTTTCACTATACCGCAATGGCATTGAAGGAGTATTTTGAAAAGAGAGGGGTTGCGGTATCAGTGCTGTTTTAACCAACCCTTTGAACATATCACTGGAGGCGTGATATTTATGAGATTAACATTGTGTCTCTCGTCCCATAAATATGTTCACATTGAATTGCATTACTTCCTCGTGCTCCATGGAGAGAAAAACATCTGTGCTGTTCTTTCCGGCAAGCGCTTCCCCCCATCCCCCAGAGGGGGCATCTACCTTGCCGGGAACATCACTGGTTTTTCTTCGCTTCACTCCGCAATGCCGCTCGTCCGTAACACAATTCATTTTTTGAAAGAGGAGTGATAATATAAAGAAACGTTGGAGACGTGGCAATAAAATACATTTTTAGCAGGAGGGAGTTATGAAAAGACATAGTACAGCATCCATTTTTATTTTTTTCTGTGTAATGGCATGGGTATTTTCCCTGTTTTTCCCTGTCACTGGAGGGAATCAGCCTGTGTTTGCCCAGGAAAAAAGCTCAAAGGCAGAGGTCGTCAAGTTACCTTCACCGAAGCATAGTGGTGATGTTCCTGTGGAAAAGGCTCTGCTGGAGAGAAGGTCAGTGAGAAGTTATAAAGACGAACCCTTGACAATCCCTGAAATATCACAGCTCCTCTGGGCTGCCCAGGGGATTACAGAACCCAAAAGGGGTTTGAGAACAGCCCCTTCGGCGAGGGCCACTTACCTATTAGAGGTCTACCTGATACCAGGAAATGTGACACATCTTCCTATGGGAATGTATAAGTATCAGCCTCGCAATCATGAATTGATAAAGGTTGCTGAAGGAGATAAAAAGGCCGAACTTTTTAAGACTGTTGGTCAGGCCCCCATTAAAAATGCCCCTGTTGTTCTTGTATTCACAGGCATGTCAGAACGGTCAACAAATCCAGGATGGATGTATTTGGAAGCTGGCCATGCCGCACAGAACGTATATTTGCAAGCCCTTTCCCTGAAGCTTGGAACCGTTGCTATGGCAGGGTTCAAAAGCGAAGATGTGAGACGGGTTTTAAGTTTGTCTGAAAAGGAACAACCTATCTATATTATGCCAATAGGGAGAAAATAGAAGGTAAACTTGATGACAAAAGGCTGCGTATGTGCTATGAAGTTTTCAAATCAGGGCAAGAATACATTGGCATAATATGTAAAATAGTAACAAAGAGGAGGGGTTATGAAAGCAATAAAGGTAATGGTAATAGTTACGGTGATAGGATTTTTTCTCAGCGGAATCCTGATAGGTTGTGCATCAGTTGACCAGCACGTGAGCCTCACATACGAAAAGATCGTGAATGTCAAAGGAGGTTCAGGAAAGGTACTTATTGCAAAGCCCGTAGAGAAATTTAAAGCTGGGAAGAAAACATCTGGAGCGTTGATTCTCGGTGTGGTAAAGGGTACGGACAGGGATATCGTTACATCGGACCGGGTGGGAGATTGGGTCACGCTTGCTTTTTTTCAAGAGCTTCGGGCAGCAGGTTATGAGGTAGAGACTGTTTCTGAACTGCCAAAGGACGTCTCGAAAGGTATTGTGCTCACCATTTCGGAGCTTTCTATCGTTCAGAATGTGAGAGTAGCAACGGCTGAGACGGTAAGTAATATGAAATTAACCGTTGAGGCATGGAAAGGCGGTAAAGTGATAAAAACATTTAGTTACTCAGGATTCGATGAGGGGAAGGCGTTAGGCACATCTGCAGACCCTATAACAAAGTCTTTAAGAATAACCCTTCAGAGCATTGTGCAGCAGGCGATACCGGATTTAATAAAGGTTCTGGAAGGCTCCTGAGATATGCAATACGATGGAAGTTTGAATGTCTAACAGTATATACCTGTGAAATGTGACATCCTTATAATTGGAGCGGGCCCTGCAGGTTTGTGGGCAGCGAAAGAAGCGGCAGATTTTGGGTTTCATGTGGTTGTTCTCGAGGAGCACCTTGCTGTTGGCCTGACCAAGCATTGCAGCGGATGGCTTCTTGGCTGTGAATTTACCCACAGGTTCTTTGAAGAACTTAAGGATGCCCTGCCTTATCAGTCTGTGTTCAGGATGACGGTACATGATCCTATTACACGCAAGATATGAGAAAACATCGGGGACACAGGATGGGGTGGTTACCTTGTGCGCAGGGAGTTTTTTGACAGGGAATTAGCACGGCTCGCCATTCTTGCAGGAGCAAAACTCTTTTTAAATGTGAGGGCCGAATCCATGATTCGAGAGGACAATCAGGTAGTGGGAGCAATAACCTCATCACACAGGTTGCCGGAGGTAAGGGCAAGTGTGACGATCTGTGCTGATGGCATGAGGTCTGCAACAGCTAAAGGGTTTGCAAGGAGTGAAATAGCTTCTGAAAATGAAGCTGAAGTATATCCTGGTGTTCAGATGGAACTGATAAATGTCCATGACGTCAAGCCTGGCGAGATAGAGATGTATGAAACCGAAGACCAGATGCTAAGAGGACGTTCTCTCTGGCCTCATGCAAGGGGTGTAACGCTCGCCTCTTTTTCCTCAATAGATGTTTTTCAACAATTGAAATCGCGGGAGGATAATCTGTTTTCAGAGAAGATCGGTCCTTCTTTTCCCATCTATATCAGTAGCTTTCAGAATAGAAAAAACATGGGGTTCTTTTACTCACAGTTAGCAAAAGATGGCGTTATCTATGTGGGAGAAGCCAGCGGTTGCTCCGGCATTGTTCACGGAATGATCAGTGCTCATTACGGTGTGTATGTGGCAAAAATGGCAATTCAGAGCGGAGACACATCTATGAGAACGATTGGGGAATATGAGAATATGATAACAAACTCAGATATTTACAGGACACCCTTTTGCTACCGCCATATAAGAAGTCACTATGGTTCCTATAAGGAATGGTTAGAGAGGTCAAAAGAGATAAGAGTATAATAACTCTGAAACGGAGCAGGTTATTAATGTTTTTATCACCCTTCCTATTTTCTTAACCCTTCAGCGCCTGATTCAACTACAGATTCTCCTATTGTTTTAATCAAAAGAATTCCTCGAAGCTCTGCTTCGGGGTAAGAATCCAGAATCCAGAAGGGGGATGAAAATATCTTCAAAAAAATTCTGACTTCTGACTACTGTATTCTGTATTCCAGATACCTCGCAGCTCTGCTGGGGGGTAGTTCATTACTCAGAAGACCAGGTGTATCCTTGTCCATCATTCAAGTCGCTTGTTTTACCTGATGGTTAGTGGTTGAAATTGTTAATTATCGTTGACTATTCTAAGGTTTTTTATTATGTTATTAAAGTATGTTCGAGAGATTGCAGGAAAGATTAGAAGCTACATTTAAAAAACTGAAGGGTTACGGAAAGCTTACCGAGAATAACATCAAGGACTCCTTAAGAGAGGTAAGGATTGCCCTCCTCGAAGCAGATGTCAACTACAAGGTTGCAAAGGATTTCCTCGAAAAGGTAAGGGAGAAGGCAATTGGCGAAGGGGTGCTCACAAGCATAACACCGGGACAGCAGTTTATGAAGATTGTCCATGATGAGTTGTGCGAGCTCCTTGGTAAGACAAACAAACCTCTCGATGTTGCCGGCTCTCCACCGGTAGCTGTGATGCTCATCGGCCTCCAGGGTTCTGGAAAAACCACGACTGCAGGAAAACTTGCCCTGTTTCTGAGGAAAAAGGGCAGGAAACCGTTGCTTGTACCTTCAGACATATACAGGCCTGCTGCGATTGAGCAATTGATAAAGATAGGCAATCAGATAGGTATTGATACGTTTGTTCCAAAAGAGATAAAGGATCCCCTGACAATATGCAAAGAAGCAAAGATACATGCAATGAGAAACAATTATGATACGTTAATTGTTGACACAGCCGGTAGACTCCATATCAATAACGAGATGGTAGAAGAACTTGTAGAGCAGAAGAAATTTTTAACCCCGAGAGAGACCTTGCTTGTCCTTGATGCCATGACAGGACAGGATGCAGTAAACATTGCGAGCACGTTTAATGAGAAACTCGGGATAGACGGCCTCATCCTTACAAAGCTTGATGGAGATACAAGGGGCGGTGCAGCCATATCTATAAAGGCTGTTACCGGTACACCGATTAAATTCATCGGTATTGGTGAAAAACTTGATGCCCTTGAGCCTTTTCACCCAGAAAGGATGGCATCCCGTATACTCGGCATGGGTGATGTTATTTCTCTTGTGGAAAAGGCACAGGAGGTATTTGATGAGAGACAGGCAAAAGAGTTAGAGAAAAAAATAAGAAAGGATGAATTTACACTCGAAGATTTCAGAGATCAGATCAGGCAGATGAAGAAGATTGGTTCTGTAGAGTCTATAATCAGTATGTTTCCCGGATTCAATAAATTTAAAGGAGCAATCAATTTCTCTGAAGCAGAGAAGGACATAAGAAAGACAGAGGCTATTATCAATTCTATGACTGCAAAGGAAAAAATATATCCAAATATTATAGACGGCAGTAGAAGGGTGAGAATAGCAAAGGGCAGCGGGACCCAGGTTCACGATGTGAACGACCTGCTGAAAAAGTATATGGAAACGAGGAAGATGATCAAGAAACTGACTAAGGGAGGCATGAAAGGCCTCCAGCGACAACTATCATTACGATAAGGAGGTGGAGAAATTGGCGGTAAAATTCAGATTGTCAAGGCATGGGTCAAAGAAAAAACCTTTTTACAGAATTGTGGTAGCCGATAGTAGTGCTCCAAGGGATGGGAGGTTCATCGAGAGGGTAGGTATTTATGATCCTTTGAAGGAACCAGCCCAGATAAGCCTTGACAGAGAGACAATAAAGGCTTGGTACAAAAAGGGGGCAAAACCCACAAGGACCGTTGAAAACTTATTCAAAAAAGAAGGGGTTTTGAAGGAAATCACATAATAACTTATGGAGGAGGAGGTCGTGTTGAAAGCACTAGTTGAATACATGGCAAAGGCTTTGGTAGATAACCCTGATCAGGTAAGGGTGTCAGAAATTGAAGGTGAAAGAACATCAGTTCTCGAACTGAATGTTGCCAAGGATGACCTTGGGAAGGTCATCGGGAAACAGGGTAGAACTGCACGGGCCATGAGAACGATATTGAGTGCAGCGTCTACAAAAGTGAGGAAAAGAGCGGTACTCGAAATCATAGAGTAATGAAATGGATTCCTGTCGGAAATGTAGTATCTACCCATGGCTTAAAGGGAGAAGTAAAATTCAGGTATTACAATGAGGTAAAAGAGGATTTTTTAAGATACGCCTCATTGTTTGTAAAAGAGCATAACAGGGTAACAGAGCTAAAGCCGACAGGCAAAAGGCTTCAAAAAGGTTTTTTCTATATAAAATTTGAAGGTTTTGAGAGCACTGATGAGGTCTTTTTTCTCCTGAATAAAGAGTTGTTTGTGAGAGAAGAAGACCTCCCTCAACCGGGTAAAGATGAATACTATGATTATCAATTGATCGGGCTTGATGTGTTAAACCAGAGAGATGAAAAGATAGGCAAGGTGGAAGCAATACTTCATACAAAGGCAAATAACATTATTGTTGTAACAGGCAAAGAAGAGATATCCGTTCCTATGATTGAGGAATACATAACTGAGATAGACCTCGAAAGCTCCTCCATAAAAATCAGGGAGGACATCCTCCTTGTATGATCTTTACCGTCTTAACACTATTCCCGAATATATTTAAATCACCTTTACAGGAAAGCATAATCAAAAAGGCAACGGATAAAGGTTCGATCAGTTTTCACATTATCAATATAAGGAATTTTGCAGAGGATATTCACAAGACATGCGATGATGCTCCATATGGAGGCGGGCAGGGCATGGTGATGAAGATTGAGCCTGTATGCAAGGCGATGGAATATGTGGAAAAAGAGATAGGAAAACCAAGGTATATTTTGCTTACGCCCCACGGAAGGATATTGAATCAGGATATGGCGATACGATTATCAAAGGTCTCCCATGTGTGCCTGCTATGCGGACGCTACGAGGGCATAGATGAAAGGGTGCTTAACTTTATTGATGAGGAGATATCTGTGGGGGATTATATCCTCTCTGGTGGAGAAGTGCCTGCTCTTATTTTAATAGATGCAATAGCACGGTGTATCCCTGGAGTACTTGGTAATGAAAAATCAAGTATTGATGAGAGTTTCAATGAATCATTGCTTGAATACCCTCAATACACAAGGCCAGACGTATTTATGGGTATGGAGGTGCCATCAGTGCTTCTTTCTGGAAACCACGAAGAGATAAGAAAATGGAGGAGGAAAGAGTCTGTACGAAAAACGATTTTAAAAAGACCTGACCTGATGAATAACTTCGAACCAACAGAGGAAGACAAAAAAATCATCAGGGAAATCATGGAGGAAATACCTGAGTAATATCAGCATCGCAATCATCCATTATCCAGTTTACGATAAAAATGGGGATGTTATAGCGACAAGTGTAACAAATTTGGAAATACATGACATTGCAAGAACATGCATGACATTTGGAATAGAATTGTGCTATATTGTAACGCCGCTTGCAAAACAAAGGGAAATAATGGAAAAGCTCATACACCACTGGAGATACGGATACGGAGCTCGTTATAATCCGGCGAGGAGCGAAGCATTACATAAAATAAGAATCAAGAATGATGTGGATGAAATGATTGAGGAAATTAAGAAAAAGGGTAACCCGATAATTATCGGAACATCTTCAAAGGAAAGGAAACATAAAGCATTAGGGTATAATGAGATTCAAAGCATGATAGAGAAGGAGACAAGGCCACTGCTACTGCTCTTCGGGACAGGATGGGGTTTATCCGATGAAATGGTTGGTTTATGTGAGAAGATGCTTGTGCCAATCAAAGGAAAGGGGGATTACAATCACCTCTCTTTGAGGGTAGCACTTGGTATAATTCTTGATAGAATATTCGGTGAAAGAGGAGGATGTGATGAACGAAATGGTTGATTTAATTGAAAAAGAACATATGCGGCTTGATTTAACTGAAATACATGTTGGCGACAATGTGCGGGTGTATACGAAGATTTTTGAGGGAGATAAAGAAAGAATCCAGGTTTTCGAGGGTGTTGTGATAAGAAAGAGAGGGGGAAATACAAGGGCAACATTTACTGTAAGAAAGGTCTCTTATGGTGTTGGGATAGAGAAAACATTCCCGATGCACTCACCTCTCATAGATAAAATAGAAATACTTACCAAGAGCAAGATAAGGAGAGCAAAACTCTATTACCTGCGGGATTTGAAGGGAAAGGCTGCAAAATTAAAAGAAAAAAGGGATTAATGGGTTGCCTTCTTAAAGGCCTGATAGGTGCAATAGACGAAGCAGGAAGGGGACCTCTTGCAGGTCCTGTGGTATCCTCATGTATTGTCTGGAAAGGCATACCGGACAACAAAAGAACGGTCAACGATTCTAAACTTTTAACAGAAAAGGAAAGATTAGATTTATTCCCATGGATTGCGAGAAATGCGTATAAAGTAGGGATAGGCATAGCAACCCATGAGGAGATTGATACATTGAACATCCTTAATGCAAGTCTCCTTTCAATGGACAGGGCATTAAAGGATACAGGCATTCAGCCTAATCTTCTCCTTATAGACGGAAATTATGGGATCAGGAGTTTCCCGGATGGGAAACCGGTAATAAGAGGCGACAGGAAATGTTTCTTTATTGCCTGTGCCTCTATCGTGGCAAAGGTAATTAGGGATGGCATCATGGAGATGTATCATTCGCTATATCCCGAATACAACTTCAAAAGACATAAAGGTTACCCCACAAAAGACCATAAAATAGCTATCAAAGAGTACGGGATTTCTCCAATCCACCGAAAAACCTTCAGAGGTGTGAAAGAGTATTGTGCTCTCTAAAAGAGAAGAAGGCATTCAAGGGGAAGAAAAGGCTATAAAAGTATTAAAAAGGAAAGGTTACAGGATAATAGGGAAGAACTACAGAAACCCCTTTGGCGAGATAGATATTATCGCTGAAGAGGGTGGTTATCTTGTCTTTATTGAAGTAAAAAACAGGAATACACCAACCTTTGGCGACCCTCTGGATGCGATTAATACTAAAAAGAAGGAACACATGATTAGATCAGCGATGTTCTATTTAAAAACCAATAAGTGCTTTGAAAGAAAGGTCAGATTTGATGTGGTGGGTATAGACAGGGAAAGCGTAAAAATAGTGAAACATGCGTTTATTGTTGAGCAGAAGCAGTGAATAGTGAACAGTTGTTAGTATATAGCAGGCAAGAAGGAAGGCAGTAAACTATTCACCATTCACCAAATACTATTCACACGGTGTAACATGATGGATGAAAAAATTTTCACATTGTTGAAAAATGTGAAAGAGAGAAAAATTACCGTTGAAGAAGCGTATGAGGTATTAAAAGACATTCCCTTTGAAGACCTGAGCCATACCAAGGTTGACCATCACAGGGTAGTGCGGAAAGGCTTGCAGGAAGTCATATTCGGGGAAGGAAAGAGCCTGCAACAGATAGCAGATATTATACACGCTATGAGAAAGAAAGGCATGGATGTGCTTGTAACCCGCATAGAAAAAGAAACGGGGAGAAAAATAGTAAATAAATTTCCTGTTGGCACGTATAACGAAGCAGCACGGTGTTTTTACATTAAGGAAGATCACTCGATAAAAGGGAAGGGGAAAATCCTTATACTATCTGCCGGCACAAGCGATGCGAAGGTTGCAGAAGAGGCATACATCACCTCGGTGTTTTTTGGAAATGAGACAGAGAGACTCTACGATGTTGGTGTTGCCGGAATACACAGGCTGATTCAGAGCATGGACCTCCTTAAAAAGGCAAGGGTAATCATAGTGGTAGCCGGGATGGAAGGGGCATTGCCTTCAATTGTGGGAGGCATTGTGGGTATCCCTGTGATAGGTGTGCCCACGAGTGTAGGGTACGGGGCAAGTTTTGGAGGACTTACCGCACTCCTTGCCATGCTTAATTCGTGCTCCACAGTTTCGGTCTTTAACATAGACAACGGATTTGGTGCAGCCTATTACGCCACCTTGATAAACCGCCTATGAAAATACTCTATATAGACCCTGTATTTGGTATAAGCGGCGATATGATGATAAGTGCATTGATAGATGCAGGGTTACCCTTTAATGAATTGGATGCACTCTTGAAGAAAATCCCCATTTCCATACCATCTATGGCCCCGGTTAAAAAAAAGCAGGGCATCGTGGAAGGGACATATCTGAGCATCGGGGATAATGATATCCACCTCTCAATTGATGATATGGAAGCATTGATAAAAGGATTAGACGTAGAAGAGAAGATTAAGCAGGATGTACATGCCATGTTACAAATCATACTGGAAGCTGAGTCAAAGGTGCATGGGGTTTCAAAGGACCGTGTTCATTTGCATGAACTTTCCCATATAGATACCCTGATAGACCTTCTATGTGTTGCGAAAGGCATACACTATTTTGGAATAGATAAGGTGTACTGCGGGCCGATCCCTCTCGGAAGGGGAACGATAAAAACAGCCCATGGTATCATACCCAATCCACCACCTGCAACCCTTGAGATTCTTTCCGGATATAATGTTGTTTTTCTCGAAGATTCATTAGAATTGACAACCCCCACAGGTGCAACGATTGTGAAGCATTATGTGGAAGACAAAAAACAGGTTCCGCCTTTTACAATCGAGAAAATAGGGTATGGATTGGGAACATATAAGACAGATAAGCCTGATATGGTAAGGATTTTTATCGGGGAAAGTGATGAGCCTTTCTTTGAGGAAGTGGTGTGGCTTATCGAGGCAGACCTTGACGACATGGAGATGGAATATATCGGGGCAATTGCTGATAAGATAAGGAAGGAAGGAGCCCTCGACGTATTGTATTTTCCTGTGTATATGAAGAAGGGAAGAATCGGTATAAGGCTTTCCGTAACAGCAACAGCGAATAATTTCCCGCATCTCTCAGAAGTGATATTTTCAGAGACGACGACCTTCGGCATACGGCTGAGAAAGGAACTGAGAAAGATTTTAAAAAGGGAAGAAAAGATAGTAGAAACCTCCTATGGGCCCGTGAGCATAAAAAATGGTTATGACAGGCAGGGAAAACTCATCAAGACACACATTGAATTCGAGGATGTAAAAAAAATCTCAGACGAGAGAAACATACCCTATCGGATACTGCTTGATTTCCTTAAGTTGGAATTAGGCAGTAAGCAGTAAGCATTCATTATTCCTGAACCCTCATTCCCGTATACACATTCTTTTTAATACTAATGAAGTAAGCGTCCACCCACCAATCATGCATAGAGTATCCAAGACAAAATTATTTATTATTTATTGTTATCAATACCCCAGCCAGTGCTTGGTATGTAGCAGCTTACATGCGGTAATTAATGAACCGGAATAGGTTCTTTTCAGGGGTCTAAGCAGCGTACTCCTGCCTGATTTGAACAAGGGTTTCTTTGAAAACAAGAAAGTAGATTGTGGTTATAGTATGATGTATACTATCTTCATACCATGGCAAAGTATGCACGGATATTCGTTCAACACTATCTATGGACGTTTCTGGCTGTAACAATCGTTACCGTTGTAGGCAAAATTCTGACACCTTTTTTTAATCTGACGAATATTGTTCTTCTTTATTTACTGCCAGTGCTTATCAGTGCGGTTCGCTGGGGCCGGGGACCTTCCTTTTTTGCAGCCTTCCTCGGTGTGCTGGCTTTTGACTTTCTTTTTGTGCCTCCCGTGTTCAGCTTTACAGTAAACGAGACGAGAGACCTTTTCGTTTTTGCTGTATATCTTATTGTAGCCCTTGTAACAGGAACTATGGCGACAAAACTCCGGAATGAACTGGAAAAAACGAGGCAACGGGAAGAAAGGACACACGCCTTATATGCGCTCAGTCAGGAAATAGCTGCAAAGACCGACCTCCCGCAGGTCCTGGAAACCTTGGTAAAAACAGTGTCTGAAACAATACGCGCACATGTATCAATTCTGGTGTCCGACCCGGAAGATGACATTGTGCGTCAAGCCGCTTCCTATCCGCCGCAGCATTCTTCGCCTGACGGCAAGGAGCAGGCTGTTGCTCACTGGGTCCTGGAACATGGGTTAAGTGCCGGTAAGGGAACAGAAATTTTAAGAGAGGCGAGCGAGCTGATCTTTCCCGTAAAAACAGAAGACAAAACTCTGGCTGTTCTTACAATCAAGATGAATAATGAAGAGGAGACCGTCTCACTGGAACAGCGCCAGCTTATCGAAGCCTTTGCCAATCTTGCCGCTATGGCGATAATCCGTATGCGCTTGGCAAAAGAGGCCGAGCAGGCAAAGTGGCTTGCTGAATCAGAAAAACTGCACAGGGCGTTATTAAATTCTGTTTCACATGACATGCGCACGCCTCTTGCCGCCATCACAGGGGCCGTAACAAGCCTTATCTCTGAAAAAGGTGTGTATAATGAGGCCAACAAGGATATCTTGCTCCATACGATCAAGGAAGAGGCGCACCGCATGAACCGTTTCATAGCAAATCTCCTTGATATGGTACGGCTTGAGAGCGGCATATTGAAGCCGAAAACCGAATGGTGTGATATTCAGGACATTATCGGTGTTGTGTTGCGGGAAACAAAAGAGACCTTACAAAAGCATGCCGTGAGGGTTAACATCCCGCGGGAACTCCCTCTTGTAAAGGCCGATTTCATTCTCATAGAGCAGGTGTTGATTAACCTGCTGGAAAATGCGGTCAAATATTCTCCCCGGGATAGCGAAATCTCAATTTCAGCTTATTATCATGACAATAAGCTTCTAGTTACTGTCGCTGATCCAGGTCCTGCAATTCCTTTGATAGAGCGGTATCGGGTCTTCGACAAATTTTACCGGTTACATTCTTCCAAACACATAAGCGGAACAGGGCTTGGTCTGTCTATCTGCAAAGGGATTATCGAGGCCCACGGCGGTCAGATATGGGTTGATTCATCTCCAGAATACGGTAACCGGTTCACCTTTTCACTGCCTGTAGCGGAGTCGCCTTCAGAAGAACCGGACATAAAGGAAGGAGAGGGGAATGCCACCCGAAGGTGCACGCATACTCGTTATCGATGACGAGAAACAGATTCTCCGGATGCTGAAGGTCGCTTTAGAGGGTAACGGGTACGATGTTGCTGAAGCTGCTTCCGGACATGACGGCCTGAATCAGACAGCAGTATTTCATCCGGACTTGATCATCCTGGATCTCGGTTTACCGGATATGGATGGTGTCGAGGTAATTAAACGCCTCCGTGAATGGACTCGGACTCCCATCATCATTCTTTCTGTAAGAGAACATGAAGATGACAAGATTGATGCCCTCGATGCCGGTGCTGATGATTATGTCACTAAGCCATTCAGCATGGGCGAACTCCTTGCCCGGCTCCGGGTGGCGCTGCGTCATGTCGCCAAAACTGACGACGAACCGGTACTGACATTCGGTGAACTCACCATGGACCTGGCACGGCGCAATGTTATACTTCAAGGACAGGAGATTAAATTAACACCAACAGAATATGAGATTCTAAAATACCTGGCGCTACAAGCGGGCCGGGTTGTGACCCACAGGCAACTCCTTCGAGCCATCTGGGGACCGAACTACCAGGAGCAGACGCATTACCTCCGCATTTACATCGGTCAACTTCGGCATAAAATCGAGACCGATCCGTCACAACCAACCTACATCATCACCGAACCCGGTGTAGGGTATCGCCTGGTCACACGGGATTAAGCTCCCGTTTTGCTCCCGCACCAGCAGATACTCGTCTGAACTGGACAGTTTCAGAAAATACAAGCATCTTTTAGTCCATTTCTAAATCAATGCAAATAATAAGGATGATTCTTTCCCTCGCTCGCCGCTCCGGGCACCTTACCCTGCGTACGATTTGCCTCCATTCGATTTCCGAACTCGCCCTGGGCTCAGACAGCGGAAATCGGCCAAAGCAGCGGCTTGGCCGCGTGGCACATTGCGGCTCATCGGCAGGATGCCCAAGGCGTCCTCGATGCTCGCTACAGGAAAAAATCTTCCTCTCAGAAATTCATTGAATGATTTAGAATTGTTATTAATCCTGGTTTTGCTGTTACAGAATCTCGATCGGTATCCTGTGTTGTACATTACTTTTCTTTACGCTTTTTTTACACGTATCTCCCATCTTTTAACGCCAAATTTACGCCGCGGTGTTTAAAATTTACAACAGAGAAAAGATCATGGAGAGAAAGTGGTGCCAGTGTGCATGAGCGAAGTGGGAATCGCGAAACGTAATACCGTGTCATTTCAGGCAATCGTTGAGATTACCTATGAATATCACTCACAGAGAGGTCTGAATCGATGGCGAAGGACATAACATACATTCTCGTTTTTCTTGGGGTTCTCATGCTTCTGGCACTACCCCTGGGACATTATATGGCACAGGTCTTTACCGGAAGGCGCACGTTCATGAGCTTCATTATCCGGCCTTTCGAGTCAGGTCTGTACAGGCTTTGCAGGGTCAATGAAAATGAAGAGATGTCCTGGAAGCAGTATTCGCTGGCATTTCTACTCTTCAATGCCGTTGGTTTTATGGTGCTGTTCCTGTTGCAGATAGTCCAGGGAAGGCTGCCGCTCAACCCCATGGGGTTCGGCTCTGTCCGCTGGGATACGGCGCTGAATACGGCCATATCATTTGTAACAAATACGAACTGGCAGGCATACGGCGGCGAGACTACAATGAGTTATCTCACCCAGATGGTAGGTTTGACCGTCCAGAATTTCGTGTCCGCTGCAGTGGGAATGGCCGTTGCCCTGCCGCTCATTCGCGCCTTCACCTCCAAACTGAGAAACACCATCGGCAATTTCTGGGTTGATATGACCCGCTCGGTGCTTTATGTGTTGCTCCCTTTGAGCATCATACTGGCGATGCTCCTTGTCTCCCAGGGGGTTGTGCAAACCTTCGCCCCCTCTGTGAAGGCACAGACAATAGAGGGTACTGAGCAGGTGATTGCTGTGGGGCCTGTAGCCTCCCAGGTTGCCATCAAGGAGTTGGGCTCCAACGGCGGTGGTTTCTTCAATGCGAATTCCTCCCATCCCTTTGAGAACCCCACGCCGTTCTCCAATTTTCTGGAAATGCTCGCCATTTTACTCATACCTGCGGCGCTGCCATTTACTTTTGGCATAATGGTCAAGAACCGGCGCCAGGGCTGGGCAATCTTCGCTGCCATGATGATCCTTTTTCTTGTGGGATTGGGTGCGGCGTTCTGGGCTGAATGGCAGGGCAACCCGATACTTGCACAATCGGGCCTCGGTAGTAGTACCAACATGGAAGGGAAGGAAGTTCGCTTCGGCATAGGGCCTTCTGTCCTCTGGGGTCAGGTGACTACGGTGACCTCAAATGGATCTGTGAATGCCATGCATGACAGCATGATGCCCCTTACAGGCCTTGTTTTCATGTTCAACATGGCAATTGGCGAGGTGATCTTCGGCGGTGTCGGTGTCGGTCTTATCGGCATGCTCATGTATGCCATCCTTGCCATATTCCTTGCAGGACTTATGATTGGCCGTACCCCTGAGTTTTTGGGAAAAAAGCTGGAGGCACGGGAGATGATTATGGCTGTCATCGCTGTCATCGCACCTGCCATGGCCTCTCTCATATTCGCCGGCATAGCGGTGGCAATTCCAACCGGACTCAGCAGCCTGAACAATCCCGGACCCCACGGCCTCTCAGAGATACTCTACGCCTTCTTTTCTGCCGCAGGCAACAACGGGTCAGCCTTTGCAGGACTGAATGCGAATACGGTCTTTTATAACCTTGCTACCGGTTTTGTCATGCTTGTAGGGCGATCTGCGACGATCCTGCCTGCTTTGGCTATTGCGGGGTCGCTGGCGATGAAGAAAAGCGTGCCATCCAGTTCTGCTACGTTCCCTACAGCCAGTCCGCTATTTACCGTCCTGCTCATAGGGGTAGTTCTCATTGTCGGCGCCCTTACGTTCTTTCCGGCACTCATACTGGGACCGTTCCTTGAGCATCTCCTGATCTTCGCAGGCCGGACTTTCTGAGGAGGAATGAACGAATGGAAAAAACAACACCAAAATTCTGGCAATCCAAACTGATAAAGACTTCCATCAAGGGATCATTCCTCAGGCTGGACCCCCGGCTCCTCTGGCACAATCCTGTGATGTTCGTAGTGGAAATCGTTTCAGTCATCACATCACTGATCTCTGTCAGCAATCTCATATACGGCGGACCTTTCCTGTTCAACATCCATATAAGCATCTGGCTCTGGTTCACCGTATTATTCGCCAATTTTGCCGAGGCCCTTGCCGAGGGTCGCGGTAAGGCGCAGGCCGAAACGCTCCGGCGGGCGCAGAGTGAGGCATATGCCAAGCGATTGTTGGCCAACGGACAGACCGAAACCATCCCCGCACTCTCCCTGCGCAAGAATGATATGGTAGTGGTGGAAGACAACGATCCTATACCGGGTGACGGGGAAATCGTTGAAGGCGTGGCCCTTGTAGACGAATCTGCGGTAACCGGCGAATCTGCCCCTGTAATAAGGGAGGCAAAGGGTGACCGAACCGGCGTTACCGGTGGTACCCGCGTCTTATCCGGAAGGATAAAGGTGACCATCACGGCAAATCCTGGTGAGACCTTCCTTGACCATATGATCTCCATGGTAGAAAGCGCTACACGCCAGAAAACACCGAACGAGCGGGCCTTGGAAATACTCCTTGTAGGACTGACAGTGCTCTTCATCGTGGTTGTGGGCACGTTGGCTCCATTTGGGGTTTACACCGGCGTAAAGATCACGTTACCCGTGTTAGTGGCACTTCTGGTCTGCCTCATGCCGACGACAATCGGAGGGCTCCTCCCAGCCATCGGGATTGCAGGCATGGATCGCCTGATCCAGCATAACGTTATTGCCTTGAGCGGCCGGGCCGTGGAAGCGGCCGGCGACGTTAATGTGGTGCTCCTCGATAAGACAGGGACGATCACACTGGGGAACCGTATGGCGACAGATTTCATTCCTGCTGCCGGAATCAAAAACGAAGAATTAGTTGAGGCGGCCCTGTTCGCATCATTGGCGGACGAGACGCCGGAGGGCCGGAGCATCGTGGCTTTGGCCAAATATCGCTTAGACAGACGCGGCCGGGATATAAAACCTTCACCAGAGGCGAAGTTTATCCCTTTCACCGCTGAACTTCGTATGAGTGGTATTTCGTGGAATGGACGTGAAATCCGTAAAGGCGCCGCAGATGCTGTGGCGAAATTCGTCCAGGAGAGGGGCGGAGTGATACCCGAAAGCGTAACGGCGGCTGTGGACAGAGTAGCCCGTGAGGGCGGAACGCCTCTTGTTGTGGTAGATTCTACAAGGGCCCTGGGGGTCATTTATCTGAAAGATGTGCTGAAAGAGGGCATAAAAGAACGACTCTCCCAGTTACGTCTTTTGGGGATACACTCTATCATGATAACCGGTGACAACCCGCTCACTGCTGCCGCTATCGCTGCAGAGGCAGGGATAGATGACTTTGTCGCCCAGGCCCGCCCGGAAGAAAAGCTCAAACTCATACGGAAATACCAGGCAGAAGGAAATCTGGTAGCGATGATAGGCGATGGGACAAATGATGCACCGGCGCTTGCTCAGGCGGATGTTGCTGTTGCTATGAATGCTGGAACTCAGGCATCGAGAGAAGCCGCCAACATGGTAGATCTTGATTCCAATCCAACGAAGCTTTTGGACATCGTTGAGATCGGGAAACAGATCCTCATGACCCGTGGGGCCTTGACCACGTTCAGCGTTGCAAACGATGTGGCAAAGTATTTCGCCATCATACCTGCCATTTTCGTACCCTTCTTTCCCATGCTGGGCATTTTGAATGTGATGCGGCTTTCCACACCCAATAGCGCCATTCTTTCAGCAATAATATTCAACGCCATCATCATTCCGCTCCTTATCCCGCTGTCCCTGAGGGGCATTACATACCGCCCCATGACCGCCATGGCGCTCTTGTGGCGGAATCTGGTGATCTATGGTATAGGTGGGCTTATATTACCATTTATCGGGATCAAACTAATTGACCTTTTGATTGTATTCTTGCACCTTGCTTAGGAGGAAAGAAATGAAAGAGTTCATAAGAGCCTTACTTGTCTTCGTTGTGCTATCAATTCTTACAGGTCTTGCTTATCCTTTTCTCATAACCAGGGTGGCTCAGCTTATATTTCCCAGACAGGCGAAAGGAAGTCTTTTAACAGTTAACGGCAAAATAAGCGGTTCAGCACTGATAGGTCAGAAGTTTACAAATCCAGGTTATTTTCACGGGCGGCCATCTGCTCTGGAAAAAGCATATGATGCCAGCAATTCAGGGGGCAGCAACTTCGGGCCCTCGAATTCCAAGTTTCTTGAGGAGGTCGGGCAACGAATGGAAAAGGTTCGGGTCACAAACGGCCTCGGGGTGAATGCCCCGGTACCCGCTGATCTGGTACTGGCCTCCGGTAGTGGTCTCGATCCTCACATCAGCGTCGATGCGGCCATGGTACAGGCTCCACGAGTGGCGAAGGCACGGGGTTTGCGAGAATCGGACATACGTGATCTGGTGCAAAAACACATTGAAGGGCCTTTATTCGGTTTTCTCGGTCAGGAGCGGGTCAACGTTCTTCGACTCAATCTGGCTCTCGATGACCTAAGCAGGCACGGTGGGCAGTCGGGCGAGTCAAAACAGGGCACAGGAGGGTAAAACGATATGGACCGCCAGAAGGAATCTGTTATAGAACATTTGATGCTGAGGATCATAGGTTCCGATGACTCTAACTTCAATTATTATTTGAAGGAGTGTTTAATACGCCTCCCACTCAGGGATTTAAAAGCGATCACATATGAAAGGAACGTACATATCTTAAAGACCGCAGCGAATACGGTGCTAAGCATTAATCCGTTGCTATATGATCCCGGCAAAGGGGACAAAGTACTTGTCGTGTTTGTGACCAATTTTTGGAAATGTCCTGCTCACCAGATTATGTACATCATAGCCCATGAGTTTGCCCACGTTTATCTGGGACATTATGATAGGACGCGATGGGCAGGGGATGCAAGCGAAGTCGAAGCCGATGAACAGGTGACAAAATGGGGATTTGAAGAAGAATGGAAAAGGTCCAGGTTTGAGTACAACAATACAATGAGTAAAAGCCACGTTGAGCCATGATATCCCTATTTTAGCGGCATCCGGTTAGCCGCTCAGGACGCCACGCTCACCCAGCGGGCCACAGCAAGGGATGACAGGTTGGATATGGCACCCAGGAGGCGACGCTGGTCCAGCAGGAGATGCCTGTATTCGTATCGAATGCCGATAACCCCAACGGTCTCTTCGAGCGCTTTCATGGGCATGAAAAAGACCTTCACATTTGAAAGGGTTTGTGTCCCTGCACCTGCTGTTTCTCCATGGTCATAGGTCCATTCGGCAACTGCCATCTCATGGGTATCGAGGTTTGTTTCCGGTTTACTCCGTGCCCATATCTGGAGCCTTCCGCTATTCCCCTTGAACAGTATATACGATGGTGCATCGATAACGCCGGCTATGTACTTTGTCATAATCTGGCTAATATCATCAAGCACAGTCGTGCGCAACAGAGGCATAATTCCCTTCCATTCGTCAGGATGCTGGATGAATCCCCCCACCAGTTGCTCAACAGGGGGAAGCATGAGGAATTCCTTGCTCATCTCTTCGATGAGCGAAACCCGTTGAAGCCTGAGGTGCAGTGCAAGGTTTTGCTGCTTCGTTGTCTTCACGAGTTGTCCCACAACTACTGACGTAAAGAAAAATATGACGGTGTTCACAATATCGTATGTGTGGTTCATGGTAAGGCTGAAGCGGGGTTCGACAAAGAAAAAATCAAAGGCGAGCAGACTTATCACCGATGCGAATATGGAAGGGATTGTTCCGAAGAGCAGAGCGCTGGCAATGGTAGCTATGAGATAAATGAAGACGAGCGACCTCTGATGAATAAATTCCTCTAAGAGAAAATTTAAAGCTGTAACAGCGGCAACCATGGCAAGGGCCATTCCGTAGTCCCTGGGAGAAAACGTAAATTTTTGTGAAGCTGGTTTTTCTTCGTTATACTTTTTTTCTGTTGAGGGGGTTACAAGCAGCAGATCAAAATCTGCCTGAGCGTGAAGCAAGTTACTTACCGGTGAGCTCTTCCAGAATTCGAACATTGTAGGTTGCTGAGGTTTGCCAATTACTATCCGGGTAATATTGTTTTCGCGGGCAAAGCGGAGTATCTCCTCCCCGATATCTACACCCATAAGGGTGAGGACTTTACCGCCAAGCTCTTCTGCCAGGTTCAAAGCCGCTGTAAGGTGGCTTTTCTCTATGTCTGAGAGGTCTTTCAGGGCAGGGGTTGAAACGTAGACCGCGTACCATTCCGCATGGGCATCTTTTGCAATTTTATAAGCCCGACGCATTAACTGTGGTGCATAAGGGTTAGGTGCTATACATACCATTACCCTTTCCCCTGCCGGCCAGGGACCGGAAATTGCTTTTGCCTTCATGTAATTTAAAAGCTCGGTGTCCATCTTGCGGGCAACGAGCGTGAGAGTGAGTTCACGCAGCGCCACAAGGTTGCCCCGCTGGAAAAAGTTCTGCATGGCCTGCTGCGCCTTCTCAGGGATATATACCTTGCCTTCTTTCAGTCTCTGGAAAAGCTCTTCTAGGGGGATATCGATAACCTGGACTTCGTCGGCTCTCTCCAGAAGGGTATCGGGGACTGTCTCCTGCACTCTGACGCCTGTGATTTTTGCCACCACGTCCATCTGGCTTTCAAAGTGCTGTATATTGACAGTGGTATACACATCGATTCCATTATTGAGCAGCTCTTCTACATCCTGGTAACGTTTCGGGTGACGGCTGTCCGGGGCATTCGTATGTGCCAGTTCGTCAATAAGGACGACAGAAGGCCGTCGTGAAAGAACGGTGTTTATGTCCAGTTCCTCAAGAACAATATTTTCATATTCAACGCGCTGTCTCGGAATAATCTCCAGATTTTCAAGCAGGGCCTCAGTTTCTGAACGTTTGTGCGTTTCCACAATACCTACTACAACATCCTCGCCACGTTTTTTCAGGACATGGGCTTCCTGAAGCATGGTATAGGTTTTCCCGACACCGGGCGCATAACCCAGAAAAATTTTCAATCTTCCCCTTTTGGTTTCCTCATGCCCTATTTCTTTAAGAAGGGCATCGGGGTCCGGTCTTGTGATTTCATCTGAAGAATTAGACATTTATTAACTTTTCTCTATAATCAACTATAGCTTACACATATTTTTTTTTCAAGGTAATGCTGGGGATTAATCTGTATAGTGCGGTTTTCAAGAAGCAATGGACGGGAACCGGAATAAAGGATCTTTACCACAAAAACAGACACACTCGAAAGCCCAAAAAATACACCTTCCAACTGGCAATAAACAAATCCAGCCGAGAACACGATGTGTAGATAAGTATTTGAAAGCGAGTATCCCTCTTGTATGAGCAAATCTTACCTGCTTATGTAAATGTTATAAAGTAATTAATGGTAGGAGGAAGCAACAAGGAACTATAAGGTCAGTACTGATTTTTTAAAAAAAACCGCACATCTCTTAAGACCCCCTTTTTAATCCTTTTATCTATCTTGTCCAGTATATCTATTTTCATGTATTTCAACTGGGTAAGCCAGAGGGGGTCGTCAACCTCCACATAGAGTATATGTCCATTAACCCTGACAGGTTTTGCGTGATGTGCCATTCTTTCTCCCACTATCTCGTTCCATAAGGAGAAGGCTTTATATGTGTCAACATCTGCATTGAGTTTATACTCTTTTAAAACCCTTTCTACAACATTCTTGAGCGAATAAAATGGCATACCTATTCTTCGATTCTCGGGAAAACAGGTTTAATCTTATCTATGTAAGAAATGTCATCCATGAAGTAGAAAACCTTTTCGTTATCAAATAACACCTTGTCAATTGGTTTGCCAATACCAAGGGCATGCCAAATCGCCTCAGATTTCTGCGGCATAAAGGGATAGAGAAGCATTGCGACTATTCTCAGGCTATTCCAGATATTATAGAGAACCGTCTTGATTCTCACATCCCCTTCCTTGGAAAGTCTCCATGGAGCCTCTGTGTCTATGTATTTGTTCAGTATTGATATTATTTCAAATACATTGTGCAGCGCTTTGTGGTATGAGAAAATTTCCATTTCTTTTTGGTATTCTTCTACCAGTCGTTTCACGTTTTCCTCGACATATTCATCCATTCCGCCTTTCTTCTCAGGCCTTTCTATTTTTCCATTCAAGAATTTTCCGATCATTGCGACACTCCTGCTGGTCAGGTTTCCAAAATCGTTTGCAAGGTCACCGTTTATTCTATGGATGATTGCGTTTTTTGAAAAATCACCATCCATGCCAAAAGGGACTTCCCTGAAGAGGAAAAACCGGAATTCGTCCACCCCGTATGCTTTTACAATTTCATTAGGATCAATAACATTACCAAGGGATTTTGACATTTTCTGCCCTTCTATAGTCCACCAGCCATGGGCAAAAATGTGTTTTGGTGGCTCAATTTCGAGGGACATCAAAAAGCCCGGCCAGTATACTGCATGGAATCTCAATATATCTTTACCTATCAGATGGGCATCACAGGGCCAGAAGGTTTTAAACATATCAACGTTGTCGAGGAAACCTATACCTGTCAAATAGTTGGCAAGTGCGTCAAACCATACGTAGATGATGTGATGCGTTTTCATCGGGACAGGGATCCCCCAGTTAAAGCTTGTCCTGCTCACACTTAAGTCCCTCAATCCCCCCTTGACAAAACTTGCCACTTCATTATATCGAATATCAGGCATCACAAAGTCTTTGTGTTCTTTTAGAAGCCCAAGCAATCTCTCCGTGTATTTCGAAAGCCTGAAAAAGAAGCTTTCTTCTTTTAATTTCTCCGGTTTCCGTAAACAATCAGGGCACTTCCCTTCCACCAATTGCATTTCTGTAAAATACGTTTCGCATGGCACGCAGTACCAGTCTTCGTATTCTCCAAGGTATATATCTCCACTTTCATACACCTTTTGGAAGATATACTGGACAACCTTTCTGTGTCTCTCCTCTGTAGTTCTTATAAAGCCATCGTTGGAGATATTGAGCACTTTCCATAAATCCGTAAACCTGTGAACCATCGTGTCTGCATGTTCTTTTGGATGGATTCCCTGTTGTTCTGCAGCTTTTTCAACCTTTTGCCCGTGTTCATCAGTTCCTGTAAGAAAAAACACATCATAGCCGCACATCCTCTTATAACGTGCCATGACGTCTGCGGCGATGGTAGTATATGCATGACCGATATGGGGCACATCATTGATGTAGTAGATGGGGGTGGTTATATAGTAATGTTTATTCATTTAGCATCTCCTGAAGGGTTCAAGGGGTCGAGGATTCGAGCGGTTTTTATACCCTTGAACCCTGGGACACTTAACTCCTCGAATCCTTTCACTCATGTTGTTATATCCTTTAACGGCAAAGTAACCTCTTTACCGTCATCAAGTTCTATGGTTACTGTAGACTGTAATGTATTGTGTTTTACAACCTTGCCCTCACCCTGCGGGGTGGTTATCCTTTTTCCGAGCTTTGGAAAATCTTTCTTAAATCCCATGTACATCCCATATTCATACGCAAGGCAGCACATAAGCCTGCCACATATACCTGAAATCTTGGAAGGATTCAATGCGAGGCTCTGTTCCTTTACCATTTTTATGGAAACTATAGAAAAATTGTTTAAGAATCTTCTGCAACAACATACATTTCCGCAATTACCAAGCCCTCCGATGATTTTTGCCTCATCCCTCACGCCAACCTGTCTGAGCTCTATCCTGACTTTGAACTCTTTCGCAAGTTCTTTCACAAGTTCCCTGAAGTCCACCCTGCTCTCCGAGACGAAATAGAAAAGGAGTTTGGTACCGCCAAAGAGGTATTCAGCCCAGATCAGCTTCATGGGTAAGTTCATGTCTTTTATCTTTTGGTTGCAAAAATCGAGGGCATATTGTTCCTTTTCTTTTAAGGAAAAATATTGGGCAACCTCATCTTCCGTTGCTTTCCCCATTATCTTTTTTAGCCCCTCTTTTTTGGTCTCTAATGGGTCTGAAATTGCAATACCCAGACAGAGACCTTTATCAATTTCGCTTATCACGTAATCACCGGTTTTTATCTCATCAGGTGCTTCTAACTCTACTACACCTGTCAGCATATCCATTCTTACATAACAACTTTTCATGTCTACCTCATTATTTGTAACAGCAAGTTTTCAAATACAAGCCATTTATTTACATTATAACGCATGGTGTGAATTGCTTCCTGAATACTTCGGATAGATGTATCGATCCATTTCAGGTCTACCACTTCCCCTTCTAAAAGTTCCCTGACATCCCTGTTAATAATCATTGCTGTATCTTTATGGTTGCTCACCAGAAACATATCCCTGAAGAAGGAAAGCAAAAAGGAAAGATATATAGACACGTCTTTGCTGTTTTTTGAAACCTTTTCAGATATTATGGTCGTATCTAAAAAACTCCTGTTTTTCCCCGTAACCAATTCCACAAGGGTTCTTCTTAATAAAAGGTTGTTCTCTTCCATCCAGAAAAGTCCACAGCCAATACTTCCACAGGAGATTTGAGAAAAAAGCTGAGCTTTTCCCCCATCCATTTTGTGTAACTCTAAGAAATATTGTTTAAGGTTATCCTTTGTGAGTGGAGAAAAGGCCATGCGTGTGCAACGGGACCTCACTGTCAAAGGAATGCTTCTTTCTGATGCAGTAATGAGAAAAAAAACATTAAAAGGTGGGGGCTCCTCGAGGGTTTTCAAAAGGGCATTTGTTGCTTCATGGGTCATAGTATCGGCTCTATCAATAATGATTACCCTTTTGTTGCTCTCATATGGATACTCATAGATTTCCTTACTTATCATCCTCGACTGTTCTATGCCTATTGAATTTTCGCCTTCTACAAAGAGAAGGTCAGGATGGACACCCCGTTCCACTTTAAGGCATGGAATACACTTTCCACAACCAGCGCTTTTTGCACAAAAAATGTATTTTGTAAATTCTATGGCTGTTCTTTTTTTTCCAATACCATCTTGACCGGCGAATAAGAAAGCGTGTGGTAATCTCTCTTTTTCAAGGAAAGAGAGGAGCAAGCTTTTTTGCTTTTCATGACCAATAATGTTGTCAAATCCCATAGTTTTTTAGGAGTTTCTCGACCTTTTCCCTGATAATTTCGTGTATGTCCTCAATACTGCCTCTTCCATCCACAACAAAGAACCTTTTAGGGTCTTCTTTCGAGAATTTCACATAAGCCTTTTTGACCTTTCTGTGAAAGGTTACAGCTTCCTTCTCAAATCTATCCATCGAAGGGCTCAATACAGTTTTTCTCCTGAACCCCCTGTCTACATTGCAGTCTAAAAGAACAGTCAGGTTGGGTCTTATACCTTTTGTAACGAGCCTGTTCAGTGTCTCGATAATGCCGAGGTCAATACCTCTCCCATACCCCTGATATGCGTATGTTGCGTCTACAAACCTGTCACAGAGTACAATTTTACGGTCTTGCAATGCAGGCATAATCACTTCTTCCACATGCTGGGCTCTCATGGCCATAAATACGAGTAATTCTGAAAGAGGAAACACATGTAGTTTTGGTTCAAGGAAGATCTTTCTCAATGTTTCCCCAAACATTGTTCCACCAGGTTCCCTTGTCTTTATTACACTATACCCTTTCTTTACCAAGTAATCGTGTAAAAGTGCCACCTGAGTTGTCTTGCCACTTCCTTCTATTCCTTCAAACGTTATGAACATATGTCTCCCTATTTCGAAGCCCTCTCTATATATTGCCCTGTTCTCGTATCGATCTTTACCCTGTCACCTTCTTCAACAAAAAGAGGAACCTGGATGGTATAGCCAGTCTCCAGTAATGCTGGTTTTGTCGCATTTTGAGCAGTATCTCCCCTTACCCCCGGTTCTGTTTGTACTATCAAAAGGTTGACAAAATTCTGGACCTCAACGCCAATTGGATTTCCTTTATAGAATAATACCTCGATCACCATGTCTTCTTTTATATAATTTTTCGCTTCACCTAAATTTTTTTCATCAATGAATAGCTGGTCATAGGTATTTACATCCATAAAATAATATCTTTCCTTTTCTTTATAATGGAACTGCATCTGTTTTTCTTCCATCTCGGGTAATTCAACTTTATCATTCGATCGGAAAGTTCTGTCAAGCACATTTCCTGTTACAAGGCTTTTTACCCGTGTTCTGACAAAAGCCCCTCCCTTACCGGGCTTGACATGCTGGAACTCCACTATCACAAATGGTTCATTATCTAAAAGAATCCTTAAACCTTTTCTAAACTCTGACGTGGAAACCACCATTATTTCCTCCCTGCTTTTTTGTACCCTATGCCCTGATATTGAGCATATCTTTCCGAATTTGCGTAAGAACCCTTGGTTTACCTTCTGTGATAAGCACCATATCTTCCAGCCTTACGCCGCCAAGATTCGGTAGGTATATCCCTGGCTCGATGGTAACCACCATGTTTTCTTCCAATATGCCCTCTCCCATACTATTGATGGTAGGGGCTTCATGAACAGCTATCCCTACTCCATGACCCACTCCATGCCGGAAAAATTCCCCGTAGCCAGCATCATCTATAACCCCCCTAACCATCATGTCCAGTTCTTTTAAGGGCATACCGGCCTTCATTTTCCCCAAAGCCAGTTCCCTTGCATTGTTTACTATAGAAAAAACCTCCTGAATCTTTCCGTTTATCTCTCCTATTGATATTGTGCACGTTTCGTCACTGCAGTAACCATCCACCTGAGCTCCAAAATCTACAATTACTGCCTCCCCTTCTTTTATTTCTTTGTCTGTTGGTTCAGCATGGGGAAGCGCTGTTCTTACACCGGAGGCAACAATTGTGGCGAATGACGGACCGTCAGCGCCAAACTCTCTCATCATGTATTCCAGTTCCCGTGCGATCTCCTTCTCTGTCCTTCCAGGGTATATTTTTTCCAGTACCTCTGTAAAAGCCTCCGTTGCAATAAGGATTGCCTTCATTATGGCGTCTATTTCCTCAGGCTCCTTATACTTTCTGATGTCTTCTATTTCATTCTCTAACGGGACAAGCTCGACATTCTCAATAGTATCCTTCCATTTTTTATATACAGAGTATGTAGTATGAATACTGTCAAAACCCATCTTTTTAATACCATACCTTTCGCACAACTCTGCGAGTGTGTTTTGTTTCTGCCTTAACTCCACGACTTTTATATCCTTTGTGATTTCCATTGCGTGGGTAATATATCTGAAGTCTGTGAGAAGTAAGACATCACCATTGGTAATCAAAAGGGCACCCTCTGAGCCTCGAAATCCTGTCAGGTAAAATATGTTTTCCATGCCCCTCAAGACACATGAGTCTAATTCCATTTTCTTCATGATATCGAGGACTTTTTCGATTCTGTTTTCTCTCATGTCCTTCTTACCACAACTTCTTTCTTAAAAAACCTTTAAAAGCAGGGTGTTTGCCTTTTTCTTTTAAATCCCTTTTGAGGGAAAGTAGTCTTTGTTTATAAAACGCATTTTCAGGTTCCTTCTTCACAAGCTTCCCATATATTTCAATTGCTTTTTCAACATACCCTTGTTGAAGGTATATGTCTGCCAGAGTAGCAGACACAATTTTCACATTATCATTGTCCATAATGGGATAGTTAAAAGAATCTACCTGTAAAAATCAAGTTAAATCTTATCAGCTTCCTGACCAAACCCATCCATAGCTGTATTTGGTCTGGAAGGTGTCCTCGAAGGGAGCATTGCGTAAGCTCCGGGGAACCATCTTGAGTGCCTCAAGCATTCTCCCGCATATGCGGGAGATGAATGTGCGAATACATCTCTGCCTGAGCCCCATGGGCTGGGAGGGTGGGTCTCACATTCAAGTGCAGAGGGACTCTTAGAAGGGTCGGAGATGGAGCACCAGCGAACAGAGAGAATACCTTTCGGATCGAATGGGGTAGGTTTTGACGAAAAAGGATTTGGGCAACAACCTGTTATGAGGCTAATTATGTATAAAATGTCAGGGTTTCTGTTTTCTTTTTTCAGTAATTTTGTGTAAAGTGTCCTTGAAATCAGAAGAATCTGGTGATAATCCTACAGCTTTTTGTGCAAGGTTTTCGGCTTCTTGCAGCCTTGTGTCTGTTAAGCAATAAAGCCAGGCAAGGTTATTGTATGCACGGGGGTCTTGTGTCTGTTTGATTGCCTTTTTATAATATTTCTCAGCGTTTTCGTAGGTATTTTGACGAAAGTAGATATTACCCATGTAAAGGTATGCAATCGGTAGTTTTTTTGAAGCAGTGTTATATTCCCTCAAGGCTGCATCAAGTTCACCAATATGTTCATAACTCACCCCAAGGTTTATGTGCTCTTCCGGTGTCAATGGGTCGTGGAGTATAGATATTTTAAGAAAGCTGCACGAAGACAACACTACTGCTATTCCAATTAAGGCTAAGGCTCTATAATAAGTGTCCAGAAACCTGTTATTTTCCATATTTTATTGAGATCCTCATTGTGAATAAGCTCGTTTTGCTTACGCCCTGAATTGACAATGATGCCGTTTTTTGTATAACCAGTAGCAACAATAAAATGGTTCCGCTGATAGACAGAGATACCGTAGTCTACAAGCATTATCAAAGGTATACCTCTATTTATATTATTCTTAAGGTCCTCAATGCTGCCTTTATACTGTAATGCATGGAAACCCAGCCTTTTTGCATACAATTCAAGGTCTATCCCGAGAACTCCCCTTGCTGAAGCACTATATATCTCGGGGATAATTTCTTCAAGTCTCAGGTTCTTATC
>CAIJOT010000322.1 GCA_903822335.1 uncultured delta proteobacterium | reverse complement strand
GTAGACTTTTTCTGCATCTTTTTGTTCCTCCTTTTGCATAAAGTCAATTGTATGTGGACTCTTGATTCTACTGCAAAAGGAGGATGTTTATTTAGGATTAATTGAGGGTAAATGCATTATTTGGGTTGACTTCAGTCAACTATATTTAATTCCTCCCTTCAACAAAACATGTTTTACGACTCAGCATTGCAAACATAACACGAATAAGTTTATGAGCGGTAGCGAGGACTGCCTTTTTGTATGACAGCCCTTCCTCTCTCCTTTTGTAGAAATAGGCCCTGAAGACATCATTGTTGATAATAACCTTCGTTGCCATGAGCCAGATCACTCTCCTCAGATGTCGGTTCTCCCGTTTACTGATTCTACTCTTTCCCTCGTATTTACCCGATTGATAGGTGGAAGGATCAAGGCCAGATGCTGGAGACTGGGCAGCTCTCGATACAAGGCTTCGGGGCCCTTGATTGATCATGAAAACACAAGTTATCAATAGGTGAAGGAAAGGGTAATAGAAGCAAATTTATGATCCCCTTGCTGGCCATGAAACTCCTTGGTTCGTATCACTTCGGCCATCGAGATTTTAATCCGGTATAAGATCATACCGATGCCAACGGCCACATTGCCAACGAAGTATTCCTTGTCGACGCTGTGGCTACGGGTAATAGTGTTGCCGTCAAGGAAAATATCCCTGAGTACGGCCCGGCCATCCGCGGTTGCGTAAAAAAACAGGCTATAACCTTCAAAGCCGGAAAGACGGGAATATTTAGCCGTGACGGGGTCATTGGAGCTACTTGCCGGCTGGATTTGGGACTCTCCGAAATCTACCGGAATGTTCCAGCCAAAGCGGGCCTCTATCCCGGTATTGGCATAGGTGTATATGTTTCCTAAAGCACCTCCCAGCAGAGTGAGCACATCGACCCCCAGGCCTTTCCCAAGGCCGATATCGAATACACGCCATTTCCGCGCATAAATAAAATTCAATCCCGGCTCATTCTTCAACTGATTGTCCCACCCTTGGGGACTCGCAAAACCCCTGAGATCATGAACAGCTTTTTGTGTGAATTGGGCGTATGATTGCGGTCCAACAACGCCCACTTGAATTTCCATGGAATCTAGACGTCGTTCATTCTTGCTGTGAAAGGCGACGGCAGCATAGGTCCATCCCGCATAGGGTCTGTCATTTTTAATAAGATCTGCTCTCTTGGTATCCGCCGGTGTGTACATGGCCTGGCCAACAGAAAAGGCCACATTGCGTTTCAGCCCTGGTTCATTGATGAAGGGCAGCATACGGATATAACGGTGGCTCCAGTCAGGCAGTTTTTTGCTTTCGGCATAACTCGTCAGATCAAGTGAAATCCAGGTCAATTTGATCCCATTAGTGTAATGTTGGTCCGTGTTGAAGAAAAGGTCGTTTTCAAAATACAGACTGAACGTCCAGGGATTTTCCTGTTCCGGGTCGGGTGTCGCACCGTTAACAATGGAAACGTTCAAGGAAAGGATTAACATGATACATCCCAAGTATCTTGGGAATCGAGCAATCACAAATCCTATAAAGTCATAGAGTAGGCCAGTGCGACCACCATGCGAGGACATCCTCACATGTTGTCTTGTCAGGGCACAACCTGTGCCATGCGGTCCTGAAAACAGGTCGCGATTTTCTGATCTCATGGCGTTCTCCGACTCTCTCTCACCGAATATCTTATATATTACATGATAAAGAGTAGACGAGACAATAGGATCAATCATATGCAAATCCTTAACCGGACATCACTAAAAAAAGTGGGTAGGGTCTCGTCAAAAGAGCTTCTTGAAAAAATTGGTGATGGGGCCCCTCTTCTTTTTGCTTTTCCCTTGGCTGGGGGTGTTGGGGTGGAAGATGGTCCTGCTGAAAACGATCCGCCACCCCTCCTCTTCCTTGATCATCTCCAGGTTCAGCGTTTCGCGACCATAGAGCGTGAAGGGGCTTGAGACCACCGCCACGGCTTTCCTTTTGTCATACTCGTTAAAGATGACCTCATCGATTCTGAAATTCTGGACCTTGATGCGATTTTCCATATGATCATTAACGAAATCGTTCAGGGTATATGCTTTTTTCGACACCTCGGAGAGTTGTTCATAAGCGCCCCGATAATCACCCGACGTGACATTCTGCATAAACCCATTCACCAGCTTGATAATGTGGGATGTATCGCGGCTCGGCGAGGTGATAAAAAATAGAAAAACCAGCATCAAGGCGGCCAGGAAGGAATATCCCGCCACGGCATACCGTTTCTTCCTTCTGAAGACGTTTTCGTAAATCCATTTTCGTTCTATGAAAATGATCGTGCCGATCACGATGACGATGAGAACGACGGCGAGGATACTGCCCTTTAGCAGGAAAGAAACGCCCATTGCGATAAAAATATTTATAAGAGTGATGTAAAGATTTTCTTTTTTCAATGCTTTCTATAGATAAGACCCCATAATCCCCCCAAGGATGCGAGCTGCAAACAGGGCACTCGGAATTAGTTTAGAGGGCGCCTTGCCGAGGAAGCGCCCCGAATCTTTCAGTCATCTTCCATTTTCGAGAAGAGACGTGAGGCCAGTTCAGCTACCTTCTTCTAATGAAGATACATGAAGATCAGTTTTTTTAAGAAGATACACGAAGATCAGAACAAGGATCGCAATTACAAGAACTGCAATCAAGAGCCCCAATGCGCCATCCCCTCCGACCTTCAGCTCATCGACCTTCAGCGCAACTTTGTGGAGCTGCTGATCGCTCAGTTGATTCAGCCTTGTCTGAATCTCTTCTTTATTGAATCCGAGCTGTGTCAGCTTTTCATTCACCACCTTTGTCTCGAGCGCGCTCTGAATCTTTTTGAGATCGACTGACCTCTCAAAGGGTGAGAGGTTCATCACCTCTGACGGAGAGAGGCCGGCATAAGCTTTCTCGGCGATTCCGATGACGAATAACGCTACGGCCAGATAGCAGGCCAGCACCTTCACGACCATTCGATGTTTCTTTCTGTTCATTTCTATCCTCCTTTTGTAGGAGAGGGTGTAGGGACGTTCTTAAATAAGTAAATAAATTTCCCCCGCTAAGATATTTCCCTCATACCCCACCTTTTTCTCCATTTTCCTCTAATGTTAGTTAAATATCAAGCGAAAAATCTCAAACAGTATAATTAATACCGGTAGAAATCTTGTATAGTTAGCTGATAAGGGTTTTTTATTTGTTTCAGTCAACTATATTTAATTCCCTCCTTCAACAAAACATGTTTTCCGACTCAGCATTGCAAACATGACACGAATAAGTTTATGAGCTGTGGCAAGGACCGCCTTTTTATAAGGCAGTCCTTCCTTTCTCCGTTTAAAGAAATAGATCCTGAAGAGGTTGTTGTTGATAATCACCTTTGTTGCCATGAGCCAGATCACTCTTCTTAAATGTCGGTTTCCTCTCTTGCTGATCCTGCTCTTCCCTGCATATTTACCCGATTGATAGGTTGAAGGATCAAGACCGGATGCGGCGATCAGTTTTTTGTCGTTCTCATAGTTCTCCACCTCACCTCCCATCTCAATTAAGGAAGTTCACGGCGGTATTCTCTCCTATTTCCCTTTATGGAGCAGAGGATCTCCATATCTTGTTTCATCCTTTCGTTTAAGAGGTTCATGAGAAGTTCTGTTGTCTCGTTCATCTGTTCCTGCACATGGGTAATGAGTGAGGCCTCCTGCTTGAGAACAAGTTCTTTCGCGGGGCTTTTAACGCCGACGGATGATGATGCTGCTGCCATGAGCGCCTTAACAGAGGCTGCGGACTTTCTGCCTCGGGACCGGGTGATAAAAATATCAGCAACAACAGCATGATCAGCCCTTCTTAAGGCATGGGCGGAAGGATACTCTATCAAAAGACGAAGGGTCGATTTTGTAAAAATGCCGGTGATTGTCTCAAGCTCCGGGAAGGTGACAGAGAGGATTCTCTTCATATTACCTTTTAGTGAAGTCACGTGATCGGTGAGCCCTTCTCTTCTCCCGGCAAGGTCTTTGAGTTCCGTTGTTAAGTAAGAAGGGGTCTGTGCGGAGATAGTCTCCTTCTCATGCATTAAAAACTGGGCGATAGTACAGGCATCCTTTCTGTCGGTCTTTGTTTTCCTCAAGGAACGCTTTGCGAAGTGAGCAATGAGAAGAGGATTAATAACGATAACCCTATAGCCCCGTGCGGTAAGATAAGAGAAAAGCGGAATATGGTATGAGGCAGTGGATTCCATACCCAACACGAACGATGCCTTATCTGTTGGCAAACGAAGGGTAAGTTTCTCAAATCCTTCTCGGTCCATGGTACAAGCCAGAGAGAATACTTTTTCCCCTTGTTTTCCTATGCCGCAGGCATCAAACTTCTCCTTTGATATATCGATCCCGACAAAACAATTCATAACACGCACCTCCTGTGGTAGTATAAGAAAAACAGGGTTGCCTCCGGCCAATCCTCCATAGTGACAAGGGCTCATCAGGCCCAATCAACTTATCATGGCTCCAAGAGGCAGGGGACAGACTGAAAAATAAGGGTTCGCACGACCCAGGAAGCAACAAGTCCCCCTGCCTTTCTTGGGGCAAATCTTACCTGCTTATGTAAATGTTATAAAGGAATTAATGGTAGGAGGAAGGAATACCCGATTCAAAGGTGTCTGATCCAGTGGGCAATGATTTTGTGGTATTCTTATTATGCTATTTTAGGCCCTGGAAATTGATATTAAGCCCTATTTTAACTATATGTGTTTATTGGCGGAAGACCGTGAAGCGGTGAGTGTGTTGTAAAGTTTTGTTTTACTTGTTATCCCCTCTATGAAGTCCCATGGGAAAACCTCGTTTTTTGCCCTGTCTCTTAAGACGTAAAAATTTAGATTCACCAGACTTTCCCTTAGAACCTTTGTGAAGCTATCTCCAGAGGCGAATCGCACGATGCTGTCACTTATCCGCCTATCACCACGGGCAAATATACCCTGAACGAAGCTGTACTTGATAGACTCGTGGGTAAAATACGTGTTATCAATCTTTCCAAATGCCTTTTTCAACCTTCCTATTTTATCTTTCAATTCCGTCATGTCATTCATGGGAAGCCACTGAAAAGGGGTAGATGGTTTTGGCACAAAGGGGCTTGCATGCACTGTTATACTGCCCACAAATCCTCTTTTCGCTCCCTTTTTCACCATGATATGCTTTACGTGTTTCGCAAACTCCACGATACCATCAATATCTTCTAATGTTTCTCCAAAGAGACCGACCATGAAGTATAATTTCAAGCGAAAGGGTTTTATAGAGAGAATTGTTTCTATT
>CAIJOT010000321.1 GCA_903822335.1 uncultured delta proteobacterium | reverse complement strand
TTTCAGAAAGTAGGTTTTCAATGGACCTTTTATCCGTATCGCACAGAAAGTCATGAGGTAGATAATTCTCCGCAGATGTCTGTTCCCTCTCTTCGAGAGCCTGCTCATCCCCTTAAACGTTCCCGACTTATGGACAGAAGGATCGAGACCGCAAAAGGCAATAAAGTTCTTATATGTTTTATAGTTTCTGTGGTCCCCCATTTCTGCAAGGACATGGTGCAGCTGTTTTTGTATTGATGAGGTAATAATTTTGAGATCCTCCTTCATCACCGATTCGCACCACTGTACCAGCATATTCGTGACCTCATCGAGTCTGTCATTGAGAAAAAGAAGGGTTTGCATCTTTCCCGGCAATATCTGTTCCAATGCAGGGTGATCGGATGCAACCGAACTGCAAGCAGCTTTTATAATCTCCTCTTTCGGGGTTGAGATCTTAAACCTCTTATCCTCATGCTGGAATGCCCGAAGAATACATTCAGGATTTGCCTCTCTTACCAGCCTCGCAGAAGGGTATTTCCGGAGAAAGAGGAGCATCACATCACCGAAGACATCGCAGATTCTTTCCAGTTCAGGAAAGGTGCTCTTGAGCATCCTCCTGATGTCATTCTTTGTCGAACCGATGAGCTTTAAAATCGACTCCCTTTCCCGGGCAATATCCTTCAGGTCCTTATGTTGGTGAGCAGAGAACTGATCAAGGGAATCTTTCTGTGCAAAAAGGAACCGTGCAATAGTATGGGCATCCTTTTTGTCCGTCTTTGTCTTCCTCAGAGAAAGTTTGCTGAAGTTCTTTATCAGCAGAGGGTTAACCACAATCGTGCGGATTCCTTGAGAAGTTAAGAAAGACAAGAGGTTCATATGGTATGAACCGGTAGATTCCATAGCAATCACAACATGAGAGAGATCCCCGCTGTGAAAAGAGATTACCTTCATGAATTCAGAGAAGCCAGTACGATCCATAGCGACAGCAAGGGAGAATAACACATTCTCTTTGCCATCAACACCACATACCGAAAACGAATCCTTCGATACATCAATCCCCATAAAGAGACTATACATATAAAACACCTCCGTGATATGATTGAAGACAAGGCAGGGGATATGCCTCCCGACCAATCCTCCATGTTTACAAGGGTTCTTATGACCCAACCAACCAAGCAGGGTTCATGGGAGGCAGGGAACACACTACAAAAAGGGTTCGTACGACCCAGGTGTAAATCTCGTTCTCCTGCCCCTTTCTTCTCATTACATCTCACCACTTTTAATACCTAACATAAATGATGAGTAGGAGGTGTACTCTTTCACTCTACCCCTACAGGAAAGCCTTTAGAACCTTTTCTCGGTTGTGATGTGAATATACGCTAAACAGTTGATTGCTTCTGAAAAATACCTTGTGCATTTAAAATCATTTATGCTTTAATAATTCATACAGAGCAGAATCCATAAGGAGGGGCTATGAAATCTAAGATAGTGACTTTATTATTTTTCCTTTTATTTTCACCGTTAATCATTGTAGCAGCCGAAGGTGTGACACCGGCAACCATGGAAAAATATCGCCAGATAAAAGATGAGGTTGAAAAACTACCCCAGACCAAGGCAAACAGGTATGCAAAAGATATGATTGAAACCGCTAAGAAAAGTGTCGTAAGGGCACAGGAAGGTTTAAAAGCTGGCGATGAAAAAATGACTAAAGAAGCCGTGGAAATGGCCCAGGTTCAGATAGCCCTCACTGAAGTCCTGTCTGAGGAAAGGGAATCGGCAGAGAAGACAGCCGCAACAAAGGCAGAACTTGAAAAATTGGAACAGAGGCTTGCAAGTATCTTAGCAGGGAAAGGAGATGGAAAATGAAAAAGCTGATAATCTTTTTTACCCTACTTTTCTTTGTAGCATTATTGAATTCTCAAAGTGTTTTTGCCCAGGATGAAGGTAAACCTGCTTATATTGAAAAGGCTAAATCCTCTGTGGAGAAACTCCTTGCGAGGGGTGCTGAAACAAAAGACTTTGCTGACGATGTCCTTGCAGCACAAAACTATTTGAAACTTGCTGAAACTGAATACACAAAAAGCCTTGGCTGGACTGGGAAAGTAAAGGAAGGAGCAGAACCTACCATAAGGCATTATGCTACCATGGCAGAGCTCACTGCTACTGTTGTTTTTTCCCGACTTGAAAAAATTAACCAGGACAAAGAAAGGGCTCGCCTCGAAAAGCTAATTTCAGAAACGAAAGCAAGAATCAAGATTTTTGACGATAAAAATGCAGAAATTGTAAAATTGAAAGGTGACGTGAACAACCTTTCAAAGGAACTGGCATTATTAAAAACTGATAAAGCGAACCTTTCAGGGCATGTGGATGCATCCGATACCAAAATTGCTACCCTCGAGAAGGATATTGCTGAGAAAAATAAAGCCCTGGAAGAGCTAAAAAGGGTAAAAGATGAATTAAAAGCAATAGAATCCCAGAAAGGCATGGAGTTTGTAGAAGTTCAGGCCAGGCTTCGTGCAATGAGTAAGGCAAAAGAATTCCTCATTGAAGTGAGTAAAATGGGTATGATTACAAAGGCTTCAGAGGAAGGTGTGACGTTAATGCTCCCACGCACTGCTTTCATTAAAGCAACCCCCAAAGGCCCAGGCCTCTCGTCGGAGGCAGATAAAAATATCAGTACCCTTTCAGTGTTGATGCAAAAGTTCCCTGAATACAAGATAACATTAAAGGTCTTTGGTTTTGGTCAGCCAGCAAAGAACGAAAATGCGAAAGCCACAGAACAGATGGCAAAGGTAATAAAGGATGCCCTTGCAGGAAAAGGCAAAATGAATGCCGCTCTCATAGAGGCAATCGGTGCAGGCCCTGTATCGCCACTATTTCCTAAAAGCGCTGCCGAACTTAATAAAAGAGTAGAAATAACATTTATTCAAACGGGTCAGGTGAGATAGACAAGAGATAAAAATTTGTGGTGAACGAAAATTTATTGTGCGGTATTTTCTGCATAGAAAAGATACCTTAATGTGCTTTCGCTCCCGATTTTACTTTTTAACCAGTTGTTACCCCCTGGTTTGCACTTCCTGTGCCGCCACATATTGTTGCCGATACAAACACCCTCTTCATTTTTAATCCTCCGGTAACACACATAACACGTGTCTTTTTTCAACTCTTCAAATAGAGGTTCCTGTAAGTATCTGATTTTTAGTTTTTGGGACATTATGAACCTTTTCCGCAATGATACAGAAACAGGTGATGTATTTCAAGACATATTTACATATAGCGGCAGTCAGAGTGACGATTATATGGGTATTAATGATTGGAATGTTGAATGTTAAATGCGATTAGATACTATCTTTCAGTTTTTTGTTTTTCTCGTCTGCTATATACACCTTTTTTGGTTTAAGGTTGGCAAGTTCCTTCTCGTCATACCTTCCATACGTAACAATAATAATGATATCGCCTGCTTTTGCCTTATATGCCGCAGCACCGTTTACACATATCACACCTGAATTCCTCTCACCCTTTATCGCATAGGTCGTGAAACGTTCACCAGTTGTTACATTGTAAATATCCACCTGCTCATAAGGAATAATATCCGCCTTTTCCATGAGGTGCCCGTCGATTGTAATACTGCCTTCATAATTGAGATTGCTTTCTGTCACTCTCGCTCTGTGAATTTTTGATTTCATCATGGTCCGTTGCATGTTAAGCCTCCATTAAAATAATGTTATCAATGAGTCTTGTTTTGCCTACACGGCAGGCAATGGCAAGAAGGGCCTTATTCTTTACCTGATCAACTTCTATTAATGTATCAGGATTGCAAATGCTTACGTATTCTATGTCTACCCCATCCTTTGAACGCAAAACTTTCATTGCTTCATCCCTGAGGGTTGAGGCCTTTCTCTGCCCCTTTTTAAAAAGTTCCTCAACCTTTTTTATGGATGCGTATATGAGGAGTGCCTTTTCCCGTTCGGCAGGATTTAAGTATGTATTCCTTGAACTCATTGCAAGCCCATCTTTTTCACGCACCGTTGGATATGGAACAATCTCTATGTCCATGTTGAGGTCTTTTACCATCTTTTCAATAATCCTTAACTGCTGGTAATCCTTCTGCCCAAAAACTGCGAAGTGCGGTTTCACGATGTGAAACAGCTTTGCCACAACTGTTGCCACACCTGTAAAATGACCTGTTCTTGACTGACCGCACAGGTAATTTTCCAACTCCTTCACCTGTATGTAGGTAGAGTATCCTTCTGGATACACCTCTTTGCTGTCTGGGGAAAAAATAATATCGGTTTTTTCCTCTTCGAGGAGTGTGGCATCTTTTTGAAAATCCCTCGGGTATTTGCTTAAATCTTCTGTCGGGCCAAACTGTATAGGATTTACAAATATGCTTACTACGACTATATCTCCCAGTTCCCTCGCCTTTTTCACAAGAGAAAGATGACCTTTATGAAGGTATCCCATTGTGGGCACAAAACCTATCCTTTTTTCTTTTCTCAAGTCTTCGGACAGGGCTTGCATTTCTTGAATGGTTTTAACTATCTTCATATCAGTGAAAAGAATGGGCATCGTCCGGAAACGCCCCGGCTCTTACCTCTTCTATAAAGTTTTTTATTGAAGTGTCCATCTCTTGCCGGATGTTAATGTAGGTTTTTACAAACTTGGGTCTGAATTCACCGAGTAGACCGAGAAGATCGTGGATTACAAGCACCTGTCCATCACAGTCAGGTCCTGCTCCTATGCCTATTGTGGGAATGGAAAGCATGTCCGTAATCTCTTTCGCAAGCTGCCTCGGAACACACTCAAGTACCACAGAGAATGCACCTGCCTCTTCTACTGCCTTTGCGTCCTTTATTAAGGCTGCTGCCTCTTTCCCTTTGCCCTGCACTTTGTAACTACCCATTCTATGTATTGATTGAGGTGTAAGTCCTATATGACCCATAACCGGTATTTCAATATCAACCAAGGCTTTAATCGCTTCTTTCATCCTGACGCCACCCTCCAGCTTCACCGCATCTGCCCCGCTCTCCTTCATCATCCTTCCCGCATTCCTTTTTGCCTGTTCTATGCTTTCGTGGTAGGACATGAAGGGCATATCTATCACCACAAGGGCTCTTTTCGTCCCTTTTGTCACAGCTTTTGTGTGGTGTATCATTTCGTCAACTGTAACAGGGATTGTGTTTGGGTAACCAAGCATCACATTGCCGAGGGAATCACCTACCAGTATGCTGTCTATGCCAGCACTGTCAACAACATTTGCAAAAGTATAATCATATGCGGTAAGCATGGTCAGTTTTTCCTTGCCTTTTCTCTCTCTGAAGATTGGCACCGTTACCTTATCCATGAAACCTCCCTAATAAAAAAGCCTTCTGAACACAATCCAGAAGGCTCGTAAATCTCTATCTCCTCCCGTCTCGGTCCAGTTGGATCCAAGCGGTATTTTGTACGCATATTAAAACAGACAATTGCATTGATGTCAACAATATTTACAAATATTTTTTCTATTTTATTAGTTTAATTGGTTAAGAGGTAATACAACAAATTAAACCAATAAAACTGGTTTTGAATTTAAATGTAATTTTCAAGGAGTAAGGAGAGGGTTTTTTCAACGCTGCCTGGTTCTTTTTCTTCTAATTCTTTCACAGTCTTTTTTATCCTCAAATAGGTAAGCTCGTCTCCAAGGTCGCTGATTCTCCTGTAGATTCCGGCCCTCCTCCCAAATCTATACACAAGTCGTTGCTCTTCATTCAGGGATAAAAACTCATCAATGACCGATAACATATTCTCTTTATCTTCAGGCAGTTTACCTTCAACCTCTTCGAGGAGGTTAAGGATATGGTCACTTTTCACATAACTTGTTATCCCATCAAGGTTTTCTATCAAGAACCTTTCCTCTAAAAGGATTTCTTCTTCGTGGAAGAGGATAAAATCGCCCTTTTCTATTTTTTCATACAGAGGCATGTCTTTTAAAACCTTTAACGTTCGAAACCTTATGAAATCAGGGTTGATTTTGTTCAGGGTATCTGCCGTTTCTATCGCATGTTCTCGCGACCATCTATTCCCGCCAACCCCGAGGACCACATATTCAGACAGTTCTATACCCGATGCCTTGACCTTTTTTCCGCATTCTATGTGTTCATCCTTTGTGACACCTTTGTTCATGTATTTCAGGAGAAAATCATACCCTGTCTCCAAACCGATATGAAGCCTTGTAAGGCCTGCCTCTTTCATTTCTTTCAAATCTTCTATGCTCAGCCTCTTTGCAATTGTCCTTGAACGGGCGTATGAGGTTACCCTGTCAATGGTAGGGAATTTTTCTTTAAGGTATGTGAGGGCATCTATAAAATCATCCGGTTTCATGGCAAGGGAATTTGCATCCTGTATAAAGACGTTCTTTCCTCCAAAATACATCCAGATTGCAACACCCTTGTAGCATTCGTTATAGATAGTACTGGTAAATATGTAGTCTATCAGCGTCTCAGAAACTGTGTCCCCGAACCCTTTCTCCCATGACAATGCAATAATATCGTCATATATTGACTTTATCGTGTTGATGTCCCTCTGTATTTCTTTGAGACTTCTCTTTTCAAACCTTCTCCCTTTGTATACATGACAGAATGCACATTGATTCCAGGGACAATTCCTCGTAAACCGCACAAGGAGGCTATACGCCTCATTTGGTGGCCTTATAGGACCAATCTCGTATCTTAAGGCGCTGCTCATTTATGCATCTTTTTCTACATGGATTGGGAATACCGGAGTTGAATTTTTAGACATGACCTTTTTTCTCTTCTTGCCTTGACTTGTTCTTTTTCTGTTTCTTATTGAACCAGTTTTCTTCGAATTTGACGACATTTCTACCTTCCTCCTTTTTTGAGTAACTTAACACATAACCCCGCTGTTTTCAATAAGGGTCACCAAGGGCCACTGCCACATTTATATTGAAATCTCTGAAATCATATGATATTTAATAAGCCAATTTATTTTACACGTCTTTTAATTAGCGATAGGGTGCAGGAAATCTGTCTATCACTAAAGTGCGAAAGGCGGAAGTATAACCAGGAGGATCGAATGTCTAATTTAACCATCAAACAACTATTAGAGGCAGGTGTACATTTCGGACACCAGACGAAAAGGTGGAATCCAAAGATGAAACCTTACATATTTGGTGCGAGAAATGGCATCTACATTATTGACCTTCAAAAGACATTAAAAATGTTCAAAGAAGCTTACAACTTTGTCAAAGAGGTCGCTTCACGTAATGAATATGTTCTCTTCGTGGGTACAAAAAAACAAGCTCAGGAGGCACTCGTTGAGGAGGCAAAAAGAAGCGAGTCTTTTTATGTCAATGTGAGATGGCTTGGTGGCACAATGACAAACTTCCAGACTATAGAGAAGAGCATTGAGAGGCTCAGGAAATATGAGGAACTAAAAAGCGGTGACGTCTATAAGATGCTCCCGAAAAAGGAAGCTATTGGTATAGATAAGGAGATTGCAAAACTGGAAAGGAACATAGGTGGCATAAAGGGTATGGACCGTCTGCCTGGTGCTCTGTATATAGTAGACCCGAGGAAGGAGTATATTGCGGTGAATGAGGCGAAAAAGCTTGGTATACCAACAGTAGGAATTGTGGATACAAACTGTGACCCTGATGATATAGACCTCGTGATCCCTGGCAACGATGACGCAATTAGGGCAATAAAACTTATTACCATGAAGATTGCTGATGCTGTTCTTGAAGGTAAAGCCCTTTATATTGAGGAGTTTCAGGGTAAGGATGAAAGCGCAGAAGAACCCAAGCCTTTTGTGGACGAAAGTGTGCTTGAAGGGAAATACGAAGAGTTTTACGACCGATAAGAGGGAGGATATAGATGGAGATAACTGCAGAACTTGTGAAAAAATTGAGGGAAAAAACAGGCGTAGGACTGATGGATTGCAAAGAAGCATTAAAACAGTCTGGAGGTGACATAGAAAAGGCTATAGAGTATTTAAGGGAAAAAGGGCTTGCAAAATTACAGAAACGTATGGGGAAAGTTGCTTCAGAAGGTCTTGTTGCATCCTACATACATACAGGTGGGAAGATAGGGGCCATGGTAGAGGTGAACTGCGAGACAGATTTCGTTGCAAATACAAAAGAATTCCAGAATTTTGCGAAAGATATTGCCATGCAGATTACCGCATCAAACCCGCTCTATGTGAAAAGAGAGGATGTCCCGGAAGAGGTAAAGGAAAAGGAAAAAAACATATACAAAAAACAAGCCCTTGAATCGGGGAAGCCGGAAAAGATTATTGATAAGATTGCTGAGGGGAAGATGGAGAAATTTTTTCAGGAAATGTGCCTTATAGAGCAATCCTTTATAAAAAATCCTGACATTACGGTAATCGAACTACTTGAGGAACTCATCGTCAAGATGGGAGAGAAGATACTTGTAAGCCGGTTTGTCAGGTTTCAGCTTGGAGAGACACTCGAAGAATAATATGGAATATAAGAGAGTTCTTCTAAAATTGAGTGGCGAAGCCCTCATGGGGAAAGAAGGATATGGAATAGACCCTGACACGGTGAGCGATGTGGCATCCCAGATTAAGGATGTGAAAGAACTCGGTGTTGAGCTGGCAATCGTTGTGGGTGGTGGAAATATTTACAGGGGTATCAGGGCGGAAAAGCAGGGTATAGACAGGGTAACGGGTGATTACATGGGTATGATTGCCACAGTCATGAATGCCCTTACACTCCAGGATACGCTTGAAAAATTGGGGCTCCCTTCAAGGGTACAAACAGCACTCCAGATAGAGAAGGTAGCAGAGCCGTATATAAGGAGAAAGGCCTTAGAACATCTTGAAAAAGGGAGAATTGTGATATTTGCCTGTGGCACGGGAAACCCTTATTTTACAACAGACACAGCAGCTGCATTACGTGCTATGGAAATCGAAGCTGATGTGATTTTTAAAGCCACAAGGGTAGAAGGTGTCTATGATAAAGATCCGGAAATGTACAAAGATGCAACGTTTTTTCAGGAAATCTCTTATATAGATGTCCTTAATAAAGGCTTGAAGGTAATGGACGCAACAGCCATTAGTCTTTGTATGGAGAATAACCTGCCCATCGTTGTGTTTAATATAAGAGGAAAGGACAACATGAAAAGGGTAGTCCTTGGAGAACACATCGGAACCATTGTGAGGAGGTAAGCATGAAAAATGAGATACTTGAAGAGCTTGAGGAGAAGCTGAAGAAATCACTCACCACACTTAAAAAAGACCTGTCAAAGCTGAGAACAGGCGTTGCATCCGTTTCCCTTCTTGAAGATATAAAAGTTACCTTTTACAATCAGCCCACGCCTTTGAATCAGGTAGCAACAATCGCGGTGCCTGATAGCAGGACAATCACCATACAGCCATGGGATAATTCTGTGATAAGCGAAATAGAGAAGGCAATCCAGAAGTCCGATCTCGGGGTAAACCCTATATCAGACGGGAAGATCATCAGACTGGCATTCCCTAAACTCACAGAGGAGCGTAGAAAAGAACTTACGAAACTGGGCGGGAAGATGCTCGAGAATACCAAGGTGGCCATGAGGAACGTGAGAAGGGATATGAATGAAAAGTTGAAAAAGATGGAAAAAGACAAACTCGTATCAAAGGATGATTTACATAAAAATCAGGAAGATGTCCAAAAACTCACCGATAAACACATTGATATAGCAGAGAAGACATATTCCGATAAGGAAAAAGAGATTCTGGAGATCTGAAGTGTATCATGGATAACTTTGAGGGCGTTACACTCCCGACCCATGTGGCAATTATTATGGACGGGAATGGAAGATGGGCAAAGCAGAGACACCTTACAAGGGTTGAGGGGCATATAGCAGGCATGGATGCTGTGAGGGATATCGTTACCACGACAAGTGAACTTCACATACCGTATCTCACGCTCTATGCATTTTCCAAGGAGAATTGGGCACGGCCAAAAGAAGAGGTCAAAGGCCTGCTTGAACTCCTCGGTATCTACCTTGAACAGGAATTGCCCCTGATGATGGAAAAGGATATACGGTTTAACGTGATAGGAGAAAAAAAAGATTTTTCTAAACGTTTGCAATCCGAATTGAATGGAGTGATACAAAAAACAGGGAAGAATAAATCGCTTTTGCTGAACATTGCTTTAAGCTACAGCGGGAGAAAAGAGATTCTCAATGCTGTGAGAGCAATTCTGGACGACGCAAAAAAAGGCTTAGTGAACAGGGTAGACGAGAGGACATTTAAAAAATACCTGTACACAAATAGTATACCAGACCCTGATTTTCTCATAAGAACAAGCGGGGAGATGAGGCTCAGTAATTTTTTACTCTGGCAGATGGCATACACGGAGATCTATATTACAGATATGCTCTGGCCGGATTTCAGGAAAGACGCATACATAGAAGCACTGAGGGAGTTTACGAGGAGAGAGAGAAGATTCGGGGGCGTGAAGGAAAACTGAGTGAAAGAATTTAAGAAAAGGGTGTTAGCTGGTATATGTCTGGCGCCTTTGATAGCATGTTTATTCTACTTCCTGCCACTTAAGTGGTTTTTCTTATTTTTATCCCTTGTTGCACTACTTGCCATATTTGAGGGAATGACTATGACCGGTGTAAAGGAGAGGTTCCTGCTTCTACTTCTCGCAGTCATTTCTCTTATTCCTCTTTATCAAAAGTTACCTGCCCTGTATCTTTTATGGCTTGTCCTATCTCCTGTGGTGTATCTCTTTGTCAAATTTTTGAGAGGGGGAAGCACACAGCAAGGCATCAACAGCGAGATTATGAAGGGTATCAATGTGATGCTTTTGTGCGAGGTGTTCATAGTGCTTCCCATCTTCTACCTTTACTTGCTGAAAGAGATTAACAGGTACTTTCCGTTAATCCTTCTCTTCACTCTCTGGGCCAGCGATACAAGCGCTTACTTTGTTGGAAAAGCCTTCGGGAAGAGACCTCTTGTTCCAAGAATCAGCCCAAAAAAAACCTATGAAGGCTTGTTTGGAGCCATTTTAGGAAGTATGATGGTTATTATACTTTCACACAGGGTAATGGGTGTGGGCATTCTCGAATCAGTTCTATTGGGTGGTATCATCGGGATGCTTGCCCAAATAGGGGATGTATTTGAATCTGTAGGAAAAAGGATTTGTGACGTAAAGGACTCCTCCTCCCTGATTCCAGGTCATGGAGGGATTCTTGACAGGATAGATAGTTTCATCTTTACCGCACCTTTTGTATACCATTATCTGACAGGCATAAAAGGATGAAAAAAAAGGTATTGATACTTGGCTCTACAGGTTCTATAGGGAAAGCAACCCTTGAGGTGATAGAGAACCAGCAGGATACATTTGAGGTATTTGGTCTTGCATGCAAGGAGAATGTGGAACTTTTGAATGTCCAGATAGAAAAATTCAAGCCTACGTATGTGGGTATATACAACGAACAGGTGAAAGAAAAGGTATGTTTCGATAGAGCGAGAGTGTTTACCGGTATTGAGGGGATAAAAGAAATGGTAGGTATGAACGCTGAAATTGTGGTAAATGCTTTACCTGGCAGCATTGGTCTTGAACCAACCATCGAAGCGTTGAAATGTAATAAAATCCTCGCACTTGCAAATAAAGAGAGTCTTGTGATGGCAGGCAGAATCATATCAAAGTTGCTGAAAGAAGGTGCTGCAAGGCTTTTCCCTGTGGACAGTGAACATTCGGCCCTTTTTCAACTTATGCAGACTATTGACAGAAAGGAACTGAAAACCATTATGATCACTGCATCGGGGGGCCCGTTCAGAGACCACGAGAAGGAAGCATTAGAAGGTGTAAAACCGGAAGAGGCCCTCAACCACCCTACCTGGAAGATGGGAACCAAGGTCACGCTGGACTCTGCAACCCTGATGAACAAGGGTCTGGAGGTAATTGAGGCGAGGTGGCTCTTTGATATAAAACCATCTCAAATCAAGGTACTCATTCACCCTGAGAGCATACTCCACGGTATTATTGAACTGGTAGACGATTCTTTTATCACCTACATGTCATATCCTGACATGAAAATACCTATTTCCTTTGCACTCAATGAAGGAAAAAGACGTCCTCTTCCCTTCAACAAGTTGAATGTAGAGGATTTTTTTAAATTGACGTTTTATCCTCCCGATACAGACCGGTTCCCATCCTTAAGGCTCGCTTACGAGGCATTAAATATTGGTGACAGCGCCCTTATTGTCCTGAATGCCTCTAACGAATTAGCCACATTTGCATTTGCAGAAGGTAAAATAAAATTCACCGACATACCTGCCCTTGTAGAAGCGGTACTCGATGCCCATCCCCATGTGCCGGTCATAGAGGATGTAACAACGATCTACGAGATTCACGAATGGGCAAAGAGGCATGTCACAGACCTGTTGAGGGGGTTCAATGGTTAACATTCTCTATGCGATAGTTGCCCTGAGTTTTCTCATAATTGTTCACGAGTATGGACATTTTTTAGCTGCAAAGCTGTCAAAGGTTAAGGTGCTGGAATTTTCCCTTGGGTTTTGGAAAAAAATCTTCAGCTTTAAGAGAGGAGACACAACATACGCAATTAAAGTGCTCCCATTAGGTGGGTCTGTACATCTCCTTGGCGAATCGTCGGAAGACAAGGTTGCTGAGGAGGAAATCGGGAGGTCTTATACCCATAAATCACCTTTTGCGAGGATTTTTATTGTATTCTCCGGACCCCTTTTCAACATACTCTTTGCCTTTGTCCTTTTCTGCATAGTATTTGTGAGCGGATACACCGTTCTTTCAACAAAGGTTGGAGGCGTGGAGAAGGGTTACCCTGCCTATGAGGCAGGCATTAAGGAAGGCGATACGATTATCCGGGTAGACGGGAAGGATATAGGAGAATGGGGAGACCTCATGGAGGCAATGGTAAAAGCTCCGGAGCGGCCCCTGAAGTTCACTATTAAAAGGGATAGTGCATTGATAGACGTATCGATAATGCCAAAGGAGGTTGAGGGGAAGAATATCTTTGGAGAAACGATAAAGCGAAAGGTTATTGGTGTTACTGCCTCAAATTATTTCCTCACAAAGAAAGAGACCTTTACAGGGTCTATTTCAAAGGCTTTTTACCAAACCTACAATATTTCAAAGATAACTATTGTCGGGATTGTCAAGTTGATAGAAGGAAGCATATCGCCAAAAAATATCGGCGGACCTATATTAATCCTGGAAATGGCTGGAAAACAGGCAAAAGAGGGCAAAAGGAACCTCATGTACTTTGTTGCAATCATTAGCATAAACCTTGCTGTTGTGAATCTGCTCCCGATTCCTATTCTCGATGGAGGGCATATCCTGTTCTACTTGATAGAAATTGTGACAAGAAGGAAGGTTTCTGAAAAAACCATCCAGGTGGCTCAGAAGGTAGGCATGGCTGTCCTCATCCTTATCATGGTTTTTGCTTTTTATAATGATATTGACAGGAAGTTTGATATTAGCAGGATATTCCGTGGAAAATAGGCTGATCCTCGGTATAGATAACTCTACTGATTTTCTGAATATAGCGATCTCTGTTGAAGAGAGAATTGTAGAAGAAAGGCACATAAGAAACAAAAAAGTCCCTTCAGAAATCCTTCCTGTTGAAGTTTCTCGTATGCTTTCTGACCATGGTTATACAATTGACGATGTATCTCTTATTGTGGTCACTCTGGGACCAGGGTCTTTCACGGGCATCAGGGTAGGGCTTGCCTTTTGTAAGGGCATACGTGCAGGGAGGGGTATCCCATTAATAGGTGTGCCCACACTTGATCTATTAGTATACCATTTCGCATTTATGGAAGGGTATTACCTTTGCCCGCTGATTGATGCAAAAAAGGGTGAGGTGTTTCTCTCACTCTACCATGTATTGCAGGACAATATTGAGAGGATCACGGAATATCAGGCAGTGAAACCTGAAGGCCTTGTAGACATCATCAAAACACCCTGTCTGTGCTTTGGAACAGGAACCATACTTTGCGAACCTGTGCTTTCCAGTATCAAAGGCGTGAAGATGGTAAAGGATGCATTTTACAGAATTTATGGCGAGGCACTGATAAAGGAAGGGTTGAGAAGGGCAGTACAGTCTGAAATATATGACCTGAAACCTATATATGGCAGAAGGTCAGAAGCAGAAATCAAGTTCAACGTAAAACTGTCTTAGCTAAGCGGGGTCAGTTACTTTCATGACAGTATCTGACCCTCTATTACCGGGGCTTGCGTCGCCCCCTCCCCAAGCAAAGCTTGTGGAACCTCCCCCTCTCGCTTGCTGTGCAAGCTGGATAGATTCATACCGGGGCTTGCACCTGTCCCCGTAAGGGGTCGCCCCCTCCCCAAGCAAAGCTTGTGGAACCTCCCCCTCTCGCTCGCTGTGCAAGCTGGATAGACATCTCCTTGTTGTTCAGTCCACCTCTCCTGTCACTTTCTTCTGCATGAGATCGAGGTATCGGTCCAGTTCCTGTATACTGGAAAACACGTGCATCGTGGGCAGCGCATTGATGATTTCAAATACCTTCTTCACCTGGGGCTGAAGGTTCGTCATGAGAAACTGGCCATCTCGCTGTTTCATTGACTTTTGGACCTTAATGATCACCCTGATGCCGGCACTGCTGATGTAATTGACCCCCTCCATGTCAAAAATCATTGTTTTTGTGATTCCTTTGAGGATGAAATCTACCTTCTCCTCCAAAATACTGTAGGTATTGGTATCGATTGACCCTATTGGCCGGAACATGAAAACACCAGGAGTCCTTTCAGTTACTGTAACGGTTAGCTGCATACGCCCACCTCCTTTTCATAAACGTTCGATATCGTTCCTTTGAGGGATCGGAAGAACACCCTCTTTTTACTATTTGTAACACATTTTCATTGAATAAAGCTCTTAAAATTACGTCTAAATTAGTGTATACTCTTCAGACACATTTTTCTGGAGGATTTGGTGCGTATAGCAAATGATGTAACAAAGCTTATTGGGAATACACCCCTTGTGAGGATTAATAAACTTACAGAAGGCATTAGTGCCCAGATAGTTGCAAAGCTTGAGTTTTTCAACCCCTGTGGGAGCGTGAAGGACAGGATCGGGGTAAATATGATTGAAACCGTTGAAAGGGCTGGTATCCTGAAAAAAGATTCTGTCATTGTTGAACCTACAAGTGGTAATACCGGCATTGCCCTTGCCTTTGTATGTGCGGTCAAGGGTTACAAGTTGCTGCTCACCATGCCCGATACGATGAGCATAGAAAGGCGTGTCATGTTAAAGGCATTCGGGGCTGAAGTGATTCTTACACCTGGTGCCCGGGGTATGAAAGGGGCGATAGAAAAAGCAGAAGAGCTGGTTAAGCAAAACCCAAAGGCTTTTATGCCCCAGCAGTTTAATAACAGCGCAAATCCGGAAATCCACAGGAAAACAACAGCAGAAGAAATATGGAGGGATACGGACGGTCAGGTTGATGCAATCGTTGCAGGTGTTGGAACCGGCGGTACCATTACGGGTGTGGGCGAAACAATCAAGCAGAGAAAACCCTCTTTCAAGGTGATAGCCGTTGAACCTGAAAGCTCTCCTGTGCTCTCAGGTGGAAAGCCGGGAACACATAAAATACAGGGTATTGGCGCGGGTTTTGTCCCGGAGATATTAGACCGGCAGATTATAGACAGGGTCATCAAGGTTTCGAACGATAATGCTTTTGAGACTGCGAGGAGGCTTGTGAGGGAAGAAGGTATATTCTGCGGGATATCCTCCGGTGCAGCCATGTGGGCAGCGTTAGAGATTGCCAGGGAAGAGGAGTTTAAGGGGAAACTGATTGTGGTTATTATACCTGACCTTGGTGACAGGTATCTTTCAACAGAGCTATTCCTCCCGTACATGAAGGAGTAAAGGAGATTGAAAGGAAACCCTAAATCCGAATATCGAAATTCTAAACATTCTTTCGCTTACAACATGTGAATTTGTTTAGGATTTAGTGCTTAGAATGTAGTACTTTCAATGAACATTAAGGAGGTATGTAGTTGAAGACAATAGAAGAGATAAATGAAAAGATAAAAAACGGTAAAGTAGTCGTGGTAACTGCTGAGGAGATGATAGAAATCACTAAGGAGAAAGGGACAAAAAAGGCATCTGAGTATGTAGATGTCGTTACCACAGGCACCTTCGGCCCAATGTGCAGTAGCGGTATGTTCATGAATGTGGGACATTCAAAACCAAGGATAAAGATTGGCGGAGGCAAATGCTACCTCAACGATGTGCCTGCATATTGCGGGCTTGCCGCAGTGGATATATATATAGGTGCCACCGCAACTCCGGATGATGATCCACGCAACACTGTGTATCCTGGTGCTTTTAAATATGGTGGTGGCCATGTGATAGAGGATTTTGTGAGTGGAAAGAATTTAACGCTTGTAGCAACTGCATACGGAACAGACTGTTATCCGAGGAAAAAGATTGAAACGTATATCAATAAAGACAATGTGAATGAGGCTTATCTCTTTAACCCGAGAAATGACTATCAGAACTATAATGTGGCGGTAAACCTCTCGAACAGGGTTATCCACACATACATGGGTGTACTGAAACCTCATTTGAATAGTGCAAACTACTGTAGTGCAGGACAACTTTCCCCCCTCTTGAAGGATCCTAAATACAAAACGATCGGGATCGGCACCCGCTTATTTTTAGGTGGTGGTGTAGGTTATGTGGCGTGGTACGGCACACAGCATAACCCTGTTGTACCGAGAAGCCCTGATGGTATACCGAGGGCTGGTGCCGGAACCCTTGCGGTCATTGGAGACGCAAAAAAGATGAACGGCAATTTTCTGAAGGGTGCAAGTTTTATTGGATACGGGGCAACGATATTTGTGGGCATTGGTGTCCCCATCCCTGTTGTGGATGAAGAGATGGCATATCTCACGTCCCGCGGTGATGAAGAATATTGGGCACAGGTCGTGGACTATGGTAATGACTACCCTGAAAGGATACCAAGAAGCCTGGGAGAGGTAAATTACGCCCAGTTAAAGTCTGGCGTAATAACGGTCAGCGGCAAAGAGGTTCCCGCATTCCCTATATCCAGCTATTCCAAGGCAGTTGAGATTTGCCACATACTGAAAGACTGGATAAGTTCAGGAGAGTTTTTCCTCACAAACCCTGTTGAACCTTTGCCGGGGATAGATTCAGGTATCAAGATGAATACCCTCGATGAGAGAACCTTAGAAGGCATTTATAATGAAAGAAAATGAGAAGCAAGGCGTGCGGTGAAAAGGAAAGCAATTTCATTACTCTCCGGGGGTTTGGATAGTACCCTCGCCACAAAGCTTATGCTGGAACAGGGGATAGATATGGTGGGGCTTCATTTTACCTCCCATTTCTGTAGCAGGAAAGACAAAGAACAGGGATTGCAGGCGATAAAAACAGCCCAGGAACTTGGCATAAAATTGGTCATAAAGGATAAAGGCGCTGAATATATTGACCTTGTGAAGAGCCCGGAGCACGGCTACGGGAAAAATATGAACCCGTGCATAGATTGCAGGATATTCATGTTGAAAAAAACCCGTGACATAATGGCAGAAGAGGGTGCGAGCTTTGTCGTTACAGGGGAAGTGCTCGGTCAGAGACCAATGTCACAACGGAGAGACACAATACAGTTAATAGAAAAGGCAAGCGGGCTTGATGGATTGATTGTGAGGCCCCTTTCAGGGAAACTTTTTCTTCCCACAATACCGGAAACGGAAGGCATAATTGACAGGGCACAGTTTTTGGATATAGCGGGCAGATCGAGGGCCGTTCAGTATAGCCTTACTGTTACCTATCATTTGAAGGAATTTGGTTGCCCTGGCGGAGGCTGTTTACTTACAGATCCCATATTTTCAAAGAAACTCAGGGA
>CAIJOT010000320.1 GCA_903822335.1 uncultured delta proteobacterium | reverse complement strand
TGACCGATATAAAGCATCGTTAGACAACTTACTTTTTACCGATTATTTAGATTTTCATTTGTACCATGATGGACAATTCATTACCAGAATTGCCATAGGTGAATTAACCGACAAAGGCATAAAGCCCTTACCCGAAAACTTTGCCACCCTTGAAAACCTGATTAAAGACTTCTGCGATCATATCGGGCAAACCATAAAAAGCTCAAAAAAACTGGCTGAAATGATGGCGGGCAAAGCCCGTGGCGTTTGGTACACACCTGCACCCGTGGTAAATTTTATCGTTCGTGCAGTTGATGATATTTTAAAAACCGAATTTGATTTGCCGCAAGGTTTAGCCGATAATAGCAAAACCAAAATAAAAGTAAACCTGCAAGGTAAGCAGGTAGAGCAAGAAGTTCATAAAGTTCAAATACTTGACCCAGCCACAGGCACAGGAACATTTTTAGCTGAAGTAGTTAGACAGATTCATAAAAGGTTTGAAGGGCAACAAGGCATTTGGAGCAATTATGTAGAAACGCATTTGCTGCCACGCCTCAATGGTTTTGAATTGCTGATGGCAAGTTACGCGATGGCACATTTGCAACTTGATTTGCTATTGAATGAAACTGGCTACAAACCCACAAGCAATCAACGTTTCAGGGTTTACCTCACCAACAGTCTGGAAGAAAGCAACCCCGACACAGGAACGCTCTTTGCCAACTGGCTGAGCACCGAAGCTAACGAAGCCAACCACATAAAAAGGGATACACCTGTGATGGTGGTGATGGGTAATCCGCCTTATAGTGTAAGCAGTAGCAATAAAAGTGAGTGGATAGAAAAGTTGACTGACCGACAGCGGACTATAAGGAGGATTTGAACGAAAGAAATATCCAACCCCTATCTGATGATTACATCAAGTTTATTCGTTTTGGCCAGCATTTTATAGACAAAAACGGAAGTGGCATTTTAGCCTACATCTCTAACAATAGTTTTATTGATGGCATTATCCACCGCCAAATGCGAAAACATTTATTAGAAAGCTTTGATAAGATTTATATTTTGAATTTACACGGAAATGCTAAGAAAAAAGAAGTTTGCCCTGATGGTTCTCCAGACCAAAATGTTTTTGACATAATGCAAGGTGTAAGCATCAATATATTCATTAAAACAGGGAATAAAAATCAAAATGAATTAGAACAGGTATTTCATTTTGATTTACAAGGAAAAAGAGAATTTAAATATGAATTTTTGAATGAAAGTTCATTAAAAAGTATTACATGGAATATTTTAAAAACCAATGAACCAAATTTCTTTTTGGTGAATAAAAACTTTGAAGGCAATATAGATTATGAGTTTGGTTTCAAGGTTGATGATCTTTTTGTACATACTATTTCAGGAATACAAACTGGTAGAGATAACTTATTTATTGATTCCAATAAAGAAGAGTTATTAAAACGAATAAAACTATTGTTGGAAAATAAAATAGATGAAAAATTCAAAACAGATTTCAATATAAAAGATTCAAGTAGTTATAATTTACTTGATAGGATTATTAAGGCAACGTTTAACAAAGATAGGATAATAGAAACTTCCTATAAACCTTTCCAAAAATATTTTATTTATTATGATGAGGTTTTACTTAAACGTTCATTTTATAGTGTTTTTAGAAATATTATTAAAAGAGATAATATAGGTCTTTGTTTGATGAGAAGTCAAGTTAACACATCTGAATTTAAAACAATTTTCTTAAGTAAAGATGTAATAGATTTAAACTTTTATGGCTTTCAAACTTATTTCTTACCTCTTTACGTCTATCCCGTTACAAATGAACAACAAACCTTAGAACAAACAACCGATAGAACCCCCAACCTCAACCCAGCAATCGTAAAGCAAATAGCCGAGAAATTAGGCTTGACCTTTACCAATGAAAAAGAAACAACGGAAGGTACTTTTGCACCCATAGACATTTTAGATTATATCTATGCTGTTTTGCACAGCCCAACCTATCGCGAGAAATACAAGGAATTTTTAAAAATAGATTTTCCGAGAGTGCCGTATCCAAAAGACGTTGAAACCTTTTGGCAATTGGTAAAATTGGGTGGCGAGTTACGCCAGATACACCTGTTAGAAAGCCCAACAGTAAGCAACTACATTACACAATATCCCATAGACGGTGACAATGTAGTAGGCAAAATAAAATATCAAGACGGTAAGGTTTACATCAACGATACGCAGCATTTTGACAATGTACCCGAAGTAGCCTGGAACTTTTATATAGGCGGCTACCAACCAGCCCAAAAATGGCTCAAAGACCGCAAAAACCGCAAGTTAGAATTTGACGACATTTTGCATTATCAAAAAATCATCGTAGCCTTGACAGAAACAGACAGATTAATGAATGAAATAAACAAAATTAACATTGAAGGGGTAACCAATGAGTAATCAAAGACCGGAAATGCGGGATGCTCCTAAAGAAGTAAATATCCTCTGGCGAGGATATTGTCCCGAAAGAGATAAATTGGCATAAAGGATTATGGTTCTGACATCTTTTACAAAATGTTTAATGTATCTAAAGAAAATCCGCCGATTAACATAGATTGTAAATTTTATTGACATCTATGTTCACTAAATATACAATGTTCACCAAATGGTAAACAGACTATTATAAGTGAACAGGTGGCTATGACTGAGAATGAAATATTAGAGATATTTAAAAAAGACTATAAAGAACTATTTCCTAAGTTACGAGAATCGAGCGCCATCATAGATGCCTCCCAAGGGACGAGGAGAGAGGTAGTTTTATCTATGGTCTTAGAAAAAAAGATAACCCTTTTTTGCGGGATTGTGGGCCAGAGTTACCCCAAGCAACTGAGAGAAAAAGGACTTGCCATGATTGAAGCAAGCAACTACGGGCAGATTGGTTATCCTGTCATTATTGCCCCATTCATTTCAGAACTTGGAAAACAAACATGCAAGAAGATTGGGGTTGGATTTCTTGACCTTTCAGGAAATGCTTACATAGATATAAATTCCTTCTATATGGAAATAGAGGGGAAACCGAATAAATTTAAAACAAAAAGAGAACTTGCTACCTTATTTAGTCCTAAGGCTGAACGGGCACTAAGATTCGATCTTCTAAAGACATGGCCGGAGGGTAAATGGGCTGGAACTTATCGGGATATTGCAACAGAGGTCTTAATAAGTCTCGGGCAGGTTGTCAAGGTAAACAAAAAACTTGATGAACTTGAATTTTGGATAGAAGAAAGTAAGGGAGTAAAAACACTTGATAGAACCAAACTCCTGAATACATGGAGAGAAAATTATAATTTTGAGAGAAATATAAAAGTATCTCTTTATTCCATGGAAAACACACCCAAGATTGAGGAACGGATTGCTGAGTTCTGCTCGAAAAGAACTATTTCGTATGCCTTTACCCTTTTTTCAGGAGCGAATAGAATTGCACCTTTCACAAGATATAATATGGCATCAAGTTATTTTAGTGGCAATGTGGACGAATTGAAAAAAACCCTTGATTTGAAGGAAGTCTCCTCAGGGGCAAATGTAATAATATTAAAACCTTATGATGACGGCATCTATTACGGGGTGCAAGAGGTAAGATCTCTGAAGGTTGTCAGTCCTGTCCAGTTGTATCTTGACCTTTATAATTATAAGGGTCGCGGAAGAGAACAGGCAGAATTCTTAAGAGAACAGGTGTTGAAATACTGATATGAAGACACGGTATGATTACACAATACAAGAAATAGAGGCATGTCTCTTTGTGATGAGGGAGCTTTTTACATATCTTAAACCTTACCGCAACCAGATTGCCCTTATTGGTGGATGGGTTCCTTATTTTTTACTTGAAAAGTATAGCAATGAGGAAGCAGTTAAGCATATTGGTTCGCTGGATGTTGATTTTGTCCTTGATATAGCTAATATTCCGGGCACTGCATATAAAACTATACTTGAAATTTTACAGGAAAGAGGATTTTATCACAAAAAAGATAGGCTCAACAGAGAAGTGCCTGCAAGTTTTTTGAAAAAAGTTACGCTGGTGAGTGGTGATGAAATAGAGGTACAGGTTGATTTTCTCGCCCCGGAATATGGAGGTTCACCTAAGAACAAAAGGCATCAAGTTATTCAGGATATGCTTGCCAGAAAAGGGAGGGGTACTGATATTGTCTTCAAAAGTTATGAGGTAATACATTTATCAGGGGCAATATCAAATAGAGCGCATGTCGAATGTGACATCAAAATTGCTAATGTTGCAGCATGTTTTATAATGAAAGGTATTGCCCTTAGGGAAAGGACAAGCGAGAAAGACGCATATGACCTTTATATGCTGGCCCGTTATTACAAGGAAGGACCAAAGTCAGTCCTGGAAGAGTTAAGCCTGTTAAAGCATAATAAGTTAATGCAAGAAGCCATGAGAAATATAGAAGAATCCTTTAAAAAAATTGATTCAATTGGTACTGTCTCAATTATTGTATTTATTGGTGAAACTGATAATGAGGGGCGTATAAGGTTGCAGAGAGATGTTTATGAAGTTATACGTTTCATTGTAGAAGGCATGAAAACAATGCAATAATGCTTAGCAATATCAGGCGGGACGCTATAAATGAGTAAATAACTTCTGGTGAGGATATTGTCCTGAAAGAAATAAATTGGTATAAAGGTATATAATTATGATTCCTGAATTCAATAAAGATGGAAATTTACCTGAAGGTGCTTATCAGGCAAATGAAAATGAATTCTTCAATCGTTTCTGTACAAGCTCGGCACGGCGTAAGTGGCTTAGCGAGGACTTACTGGTATAGTGGAGGTAATATTATGATTTTCAATGATGAGCAACTTAAGCAGGCCCAGCAGGCCATTGTTAATTTGCAGAGAATACTTCTACAGGCCCGTAAGGTACATTCTCCCGCCGAATACAAAGTTTTGGCAGAGCCTATTCTATTGGAGATTCAACAACGTGAGCAGGATATCCTGACGTATTTAAGTGCGGGCGTGACAGAGCCTTCACTTGCGATTTCATGACCTATGCATATATATGGGGTCTTCCAATTCAACATTTTACATGCTGTTTCTGACAGAAAAGAACGGAAGTTAGAATTTGACGATATTCAGCACTACCAGAAAATCATCGTAGCATTGACAGAAACAGACAGATTAATGAATGAAATAAACAAAATTAACATTGAAAGGGAATAAGGGGACATCCTATCGAATAACGAGTTCATATGGAATCATTGAGCTGATGCTGTTTGTGAGTAATATTGGAGAAACAGGAGAAAGGAGGGAATCTCCATGAAACACTTTTTTGCCTATATAATGTTTGGTCTTTTTTTCCTTTGCCTTATTTCCCAGGGTACAGCCCAGCAGCAGACCTTCCAGCAGGTACAGCCGCTGAAGCAGGAAGTTCTGCCTATCTCTGCTCAGCAAGTCAGGGGAAACATCTATCAGGTCAAAGGCGGAATGGGTGCCAATACTGGTTTTTTCATCAATGAAAAGGAAGTTCTGATTATTGACACAAAGATGAATGAAGATTCGGCCAGGCAGATGATTGCGGAGGTTAAGAAGCTGACCCCCTATCCCGTTACCTGCATTATCCTCACCCACAGTGACAGTGACCATGTGAACGGTCTGGTAGGTTTTCCACAAGGGATACCTATCATTTCCCATGAGAAGACCCGTGCTCATATGGACAAGGCATTTCAATCAGCCAGGGAACGAATATACCTTCCGAACATCGTTTTCTCCGATACACTCAGTCTCTATACTGGCGATGTTAAAGGGAGCACGCGTATTGATCTCCTGTATTTCGGTCCCGCACACACAGACGGTGATGCCATCGTCTATTTCCCCGGCGAAAAAGTGGCTTTTATCGGTGATCTCATCTTCATAGGCCGGGAGCAGCTCATCCACCGTCATAAAAACGGAAGTTCATTCGGTTTGGTGAAAACCCTGAAGGCCGTCTTGAACCTGGATGCTGATGTATTTGTCCACGGCCACGGTGATTTGGCAACAAAGAAAGACATTAAGAACCATATTCAAAGCATCGAAGAACAACAGATCAGAATTCAGGCCCTGGTGAAAGAAGGGAAAACCCTCGATGAGGTCAAAAAGATCTACAGCAACGATACCCGAACCGGAGACATGCGCTGGCCGAGCTTGGTTGAAGTCATCTATCGTGAACTAACCGAGAAAAAATAGCAAGGACATCAGGGACGTCCTACATTGGGGGAATCTGCTGCACACTTATTTGAGGTCGTTTTTTTTGCCCATTGGGAAACATGTATGGGGCTTTCGAGGACTTCCACCCCTGCCACGCGCAACGCTTCCTGCTTGCCAGTCACGTTCCCTGCAGATCCGCGCACAATAGCGCCTGCATAACCCATCCGCTTGCCCTGCGGTGAATGGAGGAATATAGGATGTCCCTATTTCCATAAAAGAGCCGGCCTGACACACAGGCAGGCTCTTTTGACGGGCTACTTATACCATAGCTGACTATTTACACTCGCCAATTGAACCGACCTTACATCTCTTGCCATTGGTCCACGTTGCCTGATCAAAGTAAGCCTTGCTAAGGTTTGCCTTGGACACATCGGCACCGGAGAGATTGACTTCAAAAAGATTTGCGCCTGAGAGATTGGCTCCGGACAGATTGGCCTTGGAGAGATTTGCGCCGAATAAGATTGAATTCGATAGGTCCGCCCCGGATAAATTTGCGGAGGAGAGATCAGCGTAGCTCAGATCCAGATTATTCAATTTTGCCCCTGAAAGGTCACACTTCTTGCAGTTGTTTGTTTTCTTCAGGGCCTGAACCTGCTTTTCATCAAACCCGTAAAGAACCGTCAAGGTAACAAAAAAACAGACAACAGCCATAACAATGGTCAAAACTCCTTTTCCTCTACACATAAAAACCCCCTTTTAATTTATTTGAAAACTACCAATAAAAAAGCCGCTTCCTGAAGTCTTTGCTTCAGGTGGCGGCCCGACCATCCTGTATGTTTACCTCCAGAGACATGAAGTATCTCTGAACCCATTCAGATATTCAGTTGTAAGTTTTCTCTATGTCATAAAATATCTATATATCCTTGAGGATAAGGAAGTCAAGTCTTTTTTTTGAAAATGTAAAGGATTTGAAGAAAAGGGGTCTGAGAAAGGTAACAGGGTCAGCTGTCAACAGCCTGCTGCCCAAACCCTCAGTATAAACCATGCCTATGACAACAGGACCACACAATAATGTTCATAATTGTATACAACATAGCTGGCATTTCATGACTGTTTATGGTAGAATAACCCATTGTAACTACAAGGAGATACAAGCTATGATGGGTCATCATGATACACCCCAGGACAACCTGTTTTTGTATAATATTTATCTTGAAGATAGGGTACGGAAGGACCACCCCTTACGGAGGATAAAAGAACTCATTGACTTCAATTTCATCTACAAAGAGGTTGAAGACACATACGGTCAAAATGGCAATGTCTCTATCCCTCCACCTGTCATATTAAAACTTATATTCCTTTTGTTTTTTTATAATATCCGTTCAGAAAGAGAACTCATGGAAACAATCCCTGAACGAATAGACTGGTTATGGTTTCTGAGCTACAATCTCGACTCCGGTATTCCTGATCACAGTGTCCTCTCAAAAGCACGAAAGCGGTGGGGGCACGTTGCCTTTAAAACATTCTTTGAACGTATCGTGGTTCAGTGTGTCAACGCAGGACTCGTCGATGGAACAAAGATCTTTATGGACGCAAGTCTCATTGATGCCAATGCCTCCAATAGCTCAGTGATCGATACTTACTCCCTTAATAAATATCTCCATGAAGGCTATCTGGAACTGGAGAAAAGGCTGGAAGAAAGAGACAATTTACAAGGCGAGGTCAACACCCGCCATGTCTCTCTTACCGACCCGGAAGCCTCCATTGTCCGTCATGCAGGAAGGAAGGCCAAACTCCAGTACAAAACTCACAGGGCTGTCGATGTCCTCCATGAGGTCATTACCGCCGTAGAAGTAACCCCGGGTGCAGTCAATGAGGCACATCGAATGGCATCGCTTGTAGAGATACATACTACCAATACCGTTACGCAACCAGACACAGTGGTCGCCGATAGTCAGTACGGCACTATAGAAAACCTCTTAAGCATGTCATGACAGAGGAATTAACGCCCACATGCCTGCGGTTAAGACAAGGAACAAAGCCACCGGTTCACGAAAGGATATCTACCCGGAAGAACAGTTTATCTATGACGAAAACACCGATACACTCACCTGTCCTGCCGGGAAGATACTCACAAAGAGGGCCTTCCATTCACACCGGGACAACATAGAATATATGGCAAGAAGGAAAGACTGCAAGGCCTGTGAACTCCGTACTCAATGTACCAAGGATAACAATGGACGCTCTGTTCAGCGTCATATCCGTAAGAAAGACCTGGATGCAATGCTCTTGATAACACAAAATCTCAAAGCTCGAAGGGATATCAAAACCCGTCAGCACCTTATGGAACGATCCTATGCAAGGAGCACACGGTTTGGATTCGATCGGGCACGGTGGAGAGGAGTATGGAAGGTTGCTATTCAGGAATACCTTGTCGCCGCTATCCAGAACATCCAGGTATTGATCCGGTATGCAAAGCAGCCAACAAAGGGGGTGCTTACCCTGCCATCGCTCACCGCAATTAAAACAGATATCTGCCGACCAATTGAGCTTTTTATAATAGCATTTGGTTTGTATATCCTGAGAATGAGAGAAAGTAGCAAAAACCATTACCTCCTGCCAACGCTATGATAACGAGGGGACCTTCATTGT
>CAIJOT010000319.1 GCA_903822335.1 uncultured delta proteobacterium | reverse complement strand
GGCAATACGTTTGATACCGTCAACAGTGGTAAGATTTTCCGGATTGCGCGGTGCGCCGGCAGTGCCAAAACTTAACATGTTCATCTAAACCAATTATCGCATATTACGTTTATCGAAGTAACTTTTGGGGAAAAACAGTCAGATTGTAGTTGTGAATCTACCTATTGGGTATATCTCGCTCCTATAGTTGCATCCGCCTTAGGAGGACCTGTGGCGTAATTGTCTACTTACTGCTGGACTGCTTTTTCTTGTTTTTCTATCAAAGCTCTCAGATTTCGTCCCATTACCGGATATATTTCGTCCTGAACCATTCTATCCAATTTAATCCTGGTTTCAGAACTCAGTTGTTCGACGGAGGTTCGGTTTAGAATGAGGTCTGTTTCCTCTTCAGAAAAGTCGGGACCGATTTCTATCTTTCCTAAATACGGTTTATTCACAGGACATACGGATTGGCATCTCATACAACCGATAAGTGCGTTATGTGAACCCGGTTGCAGCCAATGGGGGAAATCATCTTCCGACTCATTAAAGTGTGTCAGACAATTTTCCGCATGAATCAGAAATCTCTCATTAGAAATACTACCCGTCGGACAGTTCTCGCGGCACAGAAAACAGGTCTCACAAGATTTCATCAACCTTATTTCATCCCAATCATTTTTTTCACAGGGATAGTCAGTATAGAAAGCAATTAACCGGTGAAAACTGCCCATTCCCGGTACATAACTGATATTATTTCTGCCGTATTTTGCCAGACCGCTACGTACTGCCATTGTTTTTAGAGCTAGTCGAGCCTTTGACACCTTGTACCCTTTATGCTCTATGCCACCTTTGAGAATTGCCGCAGCACAAGATTCGTCTTTTTGTGTGAAATAACCCGGGGGTATGTTAGCAGAGTAATTTATCCCTTGCCACATGAACGACAAACGAGTGATAAACTGCGGCATCGCCACGATTATTATTGACTTTGCTTCGGGTAAATTTTTATTGTTGTCTAGGTAAAATTGCCAACCTGTATGGAGTTTCTCACTTATTACTCCCTGCCGCACCAGTTCCCCTACGGCATTCTGTATTTCCTGCAAATGGCTTATCGACACTGTTTTATACTTATAAAAATGCCGTTTCATTTCACCAGTGATTTTGGAGATAATTGCGTCCATATGAACCTCAACTGATAATGATACACTGTATCACTTTACAGATTGCAGGTCAATCGGGATAATTTACGTGTGGTATACTTAATATATCAAGAAAAGTTGACCCATGGAGGGAATCTCTGGAAGGTATCGAAATTGCCCGCAAGGCAGTAGAAGCAGCTACAGAAAAACAGGCCTCTGACATTGTTTTACTGGATGTTAGCAAAATATGCACTTTCGCCAACTACTTCGTCATTTGTAATGGTGATAGCGGACGTCAACTATCCGCAATCTGCAATGAAATTGAGCACAATCTGAAAAAGCTGGGGGAGCGGCCCCTGCATCAGGAAGGTACTGCCAGTTCCGGCTGGATGCTATATGATTATGGTGATGTCCTCATCCATGTCTTTGGCCCTGAGGAACGTAAATTCTACCAACTGGATGAATTGTGGAGTCAGGCTACGCCGGTCATTAGAATTCAGTAATTAAAAATTTCCTTATCTTTGAAGAAAAGCTTGATTTCTTTGATCGCATTTTCCGGTGAATCCGAACCGTGAACTGCATTATTCTGGATATCC
>CAIJOT010000318.1 GCA_903822335.1 uncultured delta proteobacterium | reverse complement strand
TCAAAGAAACAGATGGTCGATCAGATTATGCACTATATCCAGCACTATACCGAAAATAGGGCACATCCCTTTGCATGGACATATACAGGGAAACCATTGGTGGCATAATGGACATGGGATTTATGGAACGTGACACTAGCCCGCCAGGCGTCAACTCCAACGATTTGTTATCCACACCAATTGTGTTCTTGGCACGCTTGACCGGATTCTATCCGCTACTGAGCTTGGCCTTTTCAGCACTTAATTTCATTACCACCTTTCCCCACCCGTCGCACTTTAGTCCAACGTCTATGCACCCTACGGATTTGAAGCGCATTTCATTCGGGTCAATCCCTGCATAGACGAGTTCCTGCGTAGTAAAGATGAGTGCGGATAAAGAACTCAATGCGAAAATGCAGATTTTATCAGGGTTTTGCTCCTTAATGAGGTTTCCATATCCATCAAGATAGATTTTATCTCCTACCTTGTGACGACTGTTGCATCCCTGCGCATGCACTATTTCGACTATGAATCGAGTCTTGAATAGTTCCTCACCTTTTGAAATCACATGTTCGTTTCTAGGATTTGTTCTGAAGGCTTCCATCTCCTCGTCGTTGTAGCCAAGTCTTTTCTGTATTATTCTCCACATGCGGTTATCGATCATATGCTTCCTCCTATGTTTCAAGACGTCGATGCGGGACATCCTTCAATTATTCAATAACTCCTCTTCTGTCTCCCTCTTCTCTCCTCTTTATGTAACTCTCTTATTCTATTTTGATATTCTACTTAATCAATGTCAATAACATTAAAATGGTACACTATTGCCACTTGAAAGATGGTATAAATTGCTTGTTTGTGAAAAACTCGATTGCAGGAAGCATCTGAGACCCACAGGATTTCCAGAAGAACCAAAACATCAAAAGAGACTGAATAAGTGAAAATACATTTGTGACCAAATGGATAACCGAAAAAGATAAGGCAAAAGTTATCGCATGGATGTCACCACAGTGTTCTGCACAGCTTAATGTATGATAAACTCATGGTCCTTGATGTCTATAGCTTCATATTGGTTCTTATGATGGAGAAAATATATTGAGTCCAGGTCTATAAAATCAAAGCTGCCTGTACCTGAGGCAAGATATATGCCTGCTGACAGCCCTGTCATTGTTTCAGTCATGCACCCGATCATCAGCTTGAGTTTATACTTTTTCGCAAGGGTCAGTATCTTGACGGATTCACTGATACCGCTTTTCGCTATTTTGATATTTACCCCATCACAGAGATTTTCTTCGACAGCACGTTGAAGGTCATAAACGGTAAATATTGTCTCATCGAGGATAATAGGGATGGGAGAATACGTTTTTATCTCCTTTAATCCTCTGTAATCCCTTTTTGGCAGCGGTTGCTCAAAAAGTTGTATATTATACCCTGCTTTCGCAATATGATTGGTCATCTCGAGAAAGGTTTTTTCTTTGTATCCCTGATTCCCATCAAGGCGTATCACGAATTTGTCGAGATTGTTTTTCAGCATCCCATACACAGACGATATGAACCTCCTATCCTTTTCTACATCACCACTCACTTTGAGTTTATAAATGGTAAAACCTTTCTTTAATACGTATTTCATCCATCTTTCGAGCGCTGTGCCATCGAGGGTGAAGGGGATGGTAATATCTGTTTCCAGCCTTGTTGTTTTGCCTCCCCAGTATGCGTGTTCTGAAATATCCCTGCTTCTTAGATATGCCCTGAAGAGTGACACTTCGAAACCTGATATAGTCATGGGGTAAAGGGCATATTTTTTTCGAAGAACTGAAAATTTGTGTTCATATTCATCTATTGGCACGTTCAAAAACCGGGGAGAGACTTCTTTCAGTATGTTTTTTATTGCGTGGATTGTCTCATGCTTCAGAGCGAAACTCGTCGGGATTTCCCCAAACCCGTAAGCGCCATCCTTCAGGGTTACTTTCACGATCACGCTCTTGACCACGTCCTTTTTTCCCAGGGAGGTGGAGAATGTTGTTTTAAGCGGTCTTACGACCTCGAAAAAGTTGATATTTTTAATGCAGTTCTTCATTCCAAAATCTAAAATCCACAATCAACGGCCTATTGCCCAAATCCTTTTTCGTCAAAACCTACCATTCGATCCGAAAGGTATTCTCTCTGTTCGCTGGTGCTCCATCTCCGACCCTTCTAAGAGTCCCTCTGCACTT
>CAIJOT010000317.1 GCA_903822335.1 uncultured delta proteobacterium | reverse complement strand
GTTCGTCCCAACATTTTTTTTGCTTCCAGGCCGACGGCAATGACCTTCTTCGTTCCCCGCGAATCCTTCGAAACGGCGACCACGGAAGGTTCATTTAGTACAATCCCTCTACCTTTCATATAGACCAGTGTGTTGGCTGTCCCGAGGTCTATGGCGAGGTCATTGGAAAATTTTCCTAAAATATAATCAAACAGCAAAACCCTTCCTCCTTCTTTGTTGTATCGGCAATCATATCTGCAACTCTATCAAGAAGATATCTCCTATATAGCATTTCGCTTTCCTAATCAACGACTTTTTAAAAAGTTATTGCAATTTACGGACGGCTGTAATACAAATTTGTGCCTAAAATCACAAGTAAGGAAATATGCCATGCTCGAACTTATGCGAAAACATGCCAAAAACTGGCTCGTGAAAATTTTACTGGCAATGGTCATTGTTGTCTTTATCTTTTATTTCGGCTCTACACGCTGGAGAGAAAAGGCGGAAGCCATTGCCATTATCGATGGCAGAGTTATCCCTTACGTGGAATTTCACAAGAAATACCAGAATCTTGTTGATGACTATCGAGAGCAATACAAAGGCGCACTTACGGATGATATTTTGAAAAGCCTCAATCTTAAACAACAGGCATATGACAGCATCATTAATCAGGCCGTTATCCTTCAAAAGGCGAAGGACCTCGGCATAGAGGTTTCGGAGGAAGAAATTAAGGGATCTATCCTTTCCACTCCCGCTTTTCAAAGGGACGGTGTTTTTGACGAAAGGATCTATAATCAGATCCTGCGTCAAAACAAGATGACGCCGGCTGATTTTGAAGATAGTCAAAGAATGCTGATAACAACGGTAAAATTGGAAAACCTCATCCAGGGCGCAGTCAAGGTTTCAGATAAAGAAGTATTTGATCTTTACCGGTTTCAGAACGAAAAAATTAACGTAAACTATCTGAGCCTTTCGCCAAAAAGTTACAGGCAGAAGATCAGCACGCGCCGTGCCGATCTGGAGACGTATTTGAAGGAACATGCGAATGCTTTCAGCATTTCAGAACAGATCCAGATCAAATATATTTCATTTCCGGGCCACAATTTTACATCTTCTGTAACGGTATCTGATGCGGAAGCGACCGACTACTATAGCCGTAACAAGGATAAATTTATGAAAAGGGGAGGCGCAGTCGCTCCGTTTGCAGAAGTCAAGAGCAGAATCGTTGATGAATTGAAGCAAATCCATGCCATGCGCATTGCCTCCCTGGAAGCCAAGAAGGCCCACGATGAGATTTACCAGAAAGAAAACTTCGACGAATTTGCAGGGGGAAATGGATTGATGGTCAACAGCACAAATTTTTTCAGTGCCAAAAATTCCCCCCAGGAATTCAGGCAGGCCAATGACTTTACCAGAGTTGCCTTCGGCCTTCAAAAGGATGAGATAAGCCCTGCAGTCTCGGGTGATAAGGCATATTACGTTCTCAAACTCATTGCCAGAAAACCTGCCCACATTCCGGCTCTAAATGAAATTGAGAAGGAGGTAGAGAGGCAATTCGTCGCAGAAGAGTCTGCGCGCATATGCAAAAAGGACGCGCTGGATATCCTTGACCGTCTTAAGAATGGCGAGGCGCTCACAAAGATCTCCCAGGAAAAAGGTTTGAAGATTGAAGAGACGGGACTGTCTCTGCCTGGTTCCGCCATGCCGAAACTCGGCTTCTCACGGGACATGAGTAACGCCCTCTTTCAGCTCTCTGAAGAGCACCCTTATCCGGACACTATCTATGACATCAAAGGAAACGTTGTAATAGTGAAGTTTAAGGAAAGAGGGAAGCTTGATCTCAAGGACTTCGAAGCGAAGAAGGCAGCAATTCAGACTCTGCTCCTCAGGATGAAGAAAAACGAAGTCACTGTATCGTGGATAATGAAAAACAAGGAAGTCATGATCAAAGAGGGGCGATTGAAATTTACGAAAGATATCAAAGATATTTAGACCTGCCGGGAAGTTCACGCATAATAAGGGCGTGTGTCAAAAAATAATGACCTAAGATTCTTAAACGAGGACAGGAGCACCCATGCTTCGGATTAAGATAATTAATCTTGGGTAAACCCCCGGCTCTGCCGGGGGACTCCCAGAGTTTGACAATTCCGGGAATATAAAGGAAACCTCCTATCCGTGAACCG
>CAIJOT010000316.1 GCA_903822335.1 uncultured delta proteobacterium | reverse complement strand
GTTGCACTAAATCCCATCCCTAAAATAAAGGGATGGGATAGTTTTTTGTGTTTTCCACGTTAAATTAGTTTACCACAAATAATTAAAATCATGGAAACACAAACAAAACTAAGGAAAAAGTCGTTAACAATGGTTGAAGAGGCCATTGGTCAAGTAAAAGGTTTCAAAGAACTATATCAGGAATTTGAGGATAAGATCCTGATATCGGGTAATTCGTCCAGTGCATTAAGGAATTATTCCAGAAAAGTAGCCGAGGTATGTCTTCATTTTGACAGGTTGCCCATAGACATTAGCGAAAATGATCTGAACAAATATCTGGCTGATCTGGCACGTCAAAGCAAATCTCCTTGCTTAAGTAACTTTAAGTTTACGGTGTATGGGCTACGTCATTTCTACCGTCTGCAAGGGATGAAAGATAGAATCGTTGAGCTGCCCAGTATCAAGGTCAAAAAAAAGCTGCCTGTTGTTCTCAATTATAAAGAGTGCAAAGCGTTGTTTAGGGCGCCAGCCCTTTTAAAGCACCGGGTTCTTCTAGCATTGATATATTCAGCGGGCCTTCGTGTAGGAGAGGTGAGTCGGTTACGTTTATCTGATATCGACTCAGATCGCATGATGATCCACATCCGTCAGAGCAAGTACGATAAGGATAGGTATGTTCCATTGTCACCACTAGTTCTTAAAGGGTTACAGAGGTATTGTAACGCCTACCATCCAGTAGACTATTTGTTCAACGGCAGCAAACGTGGCACTCCGCTTAGCACACCTGGTATTCAATATGTGGTTCGGGAAGCGGTAAAGAAGTGTGGTTTTCTGAAAGGTATCAGTGTCCATACACTCAGGCATAGTTATGCTACACATCTGCTGGAGTTTGGTATGGACATCGTATCGATAAAGGAGTTGCTGGGTCATGAAAGCATTGAAACCACCATGGTGTATCTTCATGTAGCACAAACTAACCGGATCAACCTGTTTAGCCCTATCGACAGGTTGTATAAAAAGGTTTGAAGCCCAGGTATGAACTGGCTGAGATAATTGATCGGTTTGGAGAGGAATTTGAAGAGAAGCATTCACCAAATAGCTATGTGAAGCGAACCTTGAGTGCGCTACAGCGTTGTCGTACATCGTCATTGGGCGGACATGTTGATAAATGTGATGAGTGCGGTCATATCCGCATCAGTTATAACTCTTGCCGTAACCGTCATTGTCCCAAGTGCCAGAACACTCAGCGTGAAGCATGGGTTGAAAACCGGAAGCAGGATCTGCTTCCGGTCCCATACTTTCATGTGGTATTTACGGTACCTGATACACTCAATAGCCTGTTTCTTCAGGAGCCGGCAGATCTTTACAACCTGCTGTTTGCCAGCACATGGGAAACAATAGCTCAGTTCTCTTACACAAAGTTGCATGCAGAGACGGGCATGGTAGCTATATTGCATACATGGGGACAGAATCTGAGTCTGCACCCGCATATTCATTGTGTTGTTCCCGGCGGTGGAATCAATTTCAAGGGGCAGTGGAAACAGGTAAGTACCTCTGAAAATGGCAAGGTCTTTTTGTTCAGGGTTGAAAACCTTTCCAATGTCTTCCGGGGGAAGTTTATAGATGCCTTGAAGAAGAAGCTGCCACAATCGAAGAAGTTTATTAATGACCTGTACAAAACTGATTGGGTTGTTTACTCCAAAGAGCCATTTGCCGGGACTGAGCAGGTAATAGAATATTTGGGCAGATACACTCATAAAGTAGCTATAGGTAATCATCGGTTGTTAACCGTAGATAAAACGGGCGTAAGTTTTAGCTGGTGCGATTACCGCGATAATATAGAAAAAGTCATGCCACTTGAAGGGGCAGAGTTCCTGAGGCGTTTTTGCATGCACATACTTCCTAAAAGATTTGTTCGTATCCGGCATTATGGATTGCTCTCCACAGCACGTCGCAAAGAGCTTCATGAACTTCAACAGGCCTTTGGCATCAATAGCCCGGAGACCAGAGAAAAGAAGAACTGGAAAGATGTTTGCAGGGAACACCTTAACTACGATCCTGATATATGTCCGCAGTGTGGCAAAGGTCATATGTCAACCATTGAGATGTTTTTTGGGCCACGACCACCACCACTGCCTCCGGCTGTATTAAATGAATTCTTTGTAAAATCGTAGATAATCACTGAAACCGTTCTGAGAAGGGCATGATAGCCTATTACATAAAAATCAAGAAATCCTGATCAGGCTGTTGCCCACAGCCTTGAATAATGTAGATTTTACCTATTGTCGAGCCATTGGTGGTCAGGAAATAATAAGTTGACGTCTCCCCGGAAAGAGACATAAAATATTGAATCCCCATAGTAATAAGTTTTCTCTAATTAGCATTGGCAGAGATGTAGTGCAACTCGGGCTTCATGTTGGGTCTCAAAAAAGACCACACGAAGCCTTAACTG
>CAIJOT010000315.1 GCA_903822335.1 uncultured delta proteobacterium | reverse complement strand
TTTTTTCACTTGACAACTTATTGAAATTGCAGGAAAATAACAGAGCTGCCAGCGAGGTATAGACCATGTCAAAAGTGATGATCCATCCTGCTACCTATGAGAGTGTCCGTCAGGCTGTAGATCAGGCATTTGAACTCTTCCTCCTTGAGCTTCAGGGGAAAAAGGTTTTTATAAAACCCAATTTACTCCGGGCTTCGGAGGCAAAAGAAGGTATTATCACCCATCCTGCAGTGCTTCGTGCCATAGTAGAAAAGGTGGAAACAATGGGGCCTGCCTCCATCGTCGTTGGCGATAATCCGGGTGTTTTCTGCTATGGGGCAAACGAGGAAAGCTTCAGAAAAACAGGACTGATGGAAGCAGCAAAGGGCTATTACCAGAACATCGGAAACGATTCACTGGAGGTCGACTTTAATCCCGATTTCATGTCCAGGGTAAGTCTATCCCGGATTGTACTGGAGGCTGATATCATCATCAGCCTGCCGAAGTTCAAAACCCACGGCTTAACTGTCATGACCGGAGCGATCAAAAACAGTTACGGCTTTCTACCCGGCGCCCAGAAAGCCAGACTGCATAAAGCGGCGGGCACCATCGAACGCTTCCATGAAATGGTGGTGGATGTTTTCCGGCTCAGGGTACCCGATCTATTCATAGTAGATGCTGTGGTCGGTATGGAGGGTAATGGTCCGGCTTCCCCTGACCTCAGAAACATCGGTCTTATCCTGGCCGCTGATAACTGTGTGGCCCTGGATGCTGTTATTGCGACGATGATGGGAATTGCACCAGGTCTGCTGCGATTCCTTCAGAAGGCGAAGAAAGTGGGTTTGGGGGACTACGACCTCAGCACGATTGAAATCATTGGGGAGTTGAAGCAACTGCCTGATTTTAAACTACCTCCGTTAAACGGGGAAGCGATTCTTAAAAACGAGACCATGAAGACCTTCCTCCACAGTCGAACGCTCTTGCGACCGCAAGCTGATCCTGAGTTGTGCACAGGCTGCGGCACCTGCGTCGACCAATGTCCGGCATCGGCCTTATCCATGAGTGACCACCTCCCCCAGGCGGACGCCGACATCTGCATTACTTGCTTTTGCTGCCAGGAAATCTGCCCTGAAAAGGCCATTACTTTGAGATAATAGCATGCGGAACATTTTAGCGCATGGCGCAGAGCGTTTAGCGTAGAGTAAAGGTCATTGATGCTTTAAGTGGTTTGATTTCTATACGCTAACCGCTAAGGGCAAAAGGGTTTAAACCTTTAGCCTTTTATCTTGCACCTTTTGCCTGCTTCAGGTGGCAACCATCAAAATTCGCATCGGCCAGAAATACTTGAAAAAATGATATTAAAAGAGATATTGAAATATTGAAGGATGTCCCCGTTGCCCGCACAAAAGACCGTTATTCCGAAAAGGATTCTCTGGAATTGGCCGCACGATTTTACTAAACATCTCATCCGTCTAAAAGATCGGTTTAAAACCAAGTTTACGGGCGATAATGATGTTCATGATCTCAGTTGTTCCTGCAAATATGGGGAGAACGCGGACATCCTGGTAGAGGCGGCATATGCGGTATTCTGCCATGTACCCATATCCGCCATGGATCTGAACCGCCTTGTAGGCAACTCTGTTGGCCATTTCTGCGAGCCATGCCTTTGCCATGGACACCTTCATGGTGATGTCTTCTCCCATTATGAACTCCTCGACGCAGGTGTGGAGAAAGGTACGACCAATCTCCACATCCGTAGCCATTTGGGCAAGCTCAAAGGAAATATGCTCGAAATTACCGATGGGTTTCCCGAATGCCTCACGGATTTTTGCGTAATTAATAGCTTCTTTGAGACATTCCTCTGCATAGGCCTGGCATTTAATACAGACTTCCAGCCTCTCACGGCCAAGCTCCTGCATTGTGTATTTAAAACCTTCTCCCTCTTTACCAAGAAGATTACCGACGGGTACAGGGCAGTCTTCGAAAAAGATCTCTGACGTATCAGTCGCATGGCGACCCATCTTCTCGAGCTGGCGACGTTTTACGTATTTGAGGCTGTCTCCTTCTACGACAATTATACTAATCTTCTTTGACGAAGGGTCATCGGGAGACTCCGCCTTACATACCACAACCATGATGTCAGCGAAGGTTCCATTCGTGATGAAAGTCTTCTGCCCATTAAGAATGTAATAATCTCCGTCCTTTACAGCCTTTGTTCTGATTGCAGCGGCATCGGATCCCGCATTCGGCTCAGTCACACAGATACAGGCTATGGCCTCTCCTGTAGTAGTTTTCGGCAGAAGCCTTTCCTTCAACTCTTCGGAACCGAAGGAATAGATATATGGCACCGCCACTTCGGAGTGATTCGGCACACCTATCCCCATAGCATCGCCTCTGATTAGTTCCTGGCCAATTATTACGGAATACCTGAAATTAAGGCCGGCCCCTCCGTATTCCTCCGGGAGCCAAGTGCATAAAAAACCCTGCCTACCTATTTTTTTCCATGCCTCACGCGGAACAGCCCTGTTCTTATCCCATTCCTCACGGTAAGGGGTCATTTCTTTCGCAATGAATTTCTTCAACACGAGCCTAAAATCGCGTTCTTCCTGTGTGTCTTCGAAAAGCGGCATATGCTATCCTCCTTCATCAGCAGATAAATTTAGTGGGTTTGTAAATCTCCACAGTACTGGCAACACAAATTTATGCAAAAAAATACCATTTAAAGTGGACATCGGCACTTTGACCGCCAAAAAAGTGGGGATGGGGATGTCCTTCAATAATTCAATATCATTCCCCTGCCATGAAGTTTTGAAAGGTTTTATTGCCACACTCGCCGACACCCCATTTCGCCGATTCCCCCATTCATGCCTTTGGCCACGTCGCCCCTTTTTCTTTCCATTTTCCTCCAAACTTCGTAAAAATGCAACTATTTTTATATTGGTGGTGATCCTCCCTCCTTGACATGACCGACACGTAAATGTAATACTGACGTTCTGTGCGGGGAAATCAATTGACACCACCCTGAAGGAGGGAACCATGGGAGAACTTTTCGAATCAACAGTCCTCAACGGCATGAAGCTGGCCAATCGTTTCGTCAGGTCCGCTACCTGGGAGGGGCTCGCTTCTTCCGAAGGGTACGCGACAGAAAGACTCACGAAGCTGTTGGTAGAACTGGCAAAAGGAAAAGTGGGCCTCATCATCACCGGTCACGCTTACATCAGTCCCGAAGGCATTGCAGCACCCGGGCAATTGGGCATCTATACCGACGGACATGTACCAACGCTTGCGGAGATGGTCGATAAGGTCCACGACGCCGGAGGGAAGATCGCTGTCCAGCTCTCTCATGGGGGCCGCTACGCCCTGAAGTTTCCCGATGTGGTTCGTCTCGGTCCTTCAACGATGGAGAGCAAAGGCGAGATTCAGTGCAGGGAGATGACGGAGGCAGATATCCACAGGGTAGTCTCCCAGTTCGCGGAAGCAGCACAGCGGGCGAAGACCGCGGAGTGTGACGCCATTCAGATCCACGGAGCTCACGGCTACCTTCTCAGCGAATTCCTCTCGCCCTTCTTCAACAGGCGTACCGATGCCTACGGAGGACCAGTCAGCAACCGGGCGAGGTTCCTCCTAAAAGTCGTGCACGCGGTGAGACAGGGTGTCGGAGACAGGTTCCCGATCCTCGTGAAGCTCAACTCCCAGGAATTTCTCGAAGGTGGCTACACCGCGGAGGACATGCTCGAAGTTGCTTCCCTCCTCGAGAAGGCAGCTGTTGATGCAATAGAAATGAGCGGCGGCAATCACATCGCGGGCATATTCGGAGAATTTTTTCCCGCCCGAAAGGGAAGGCCCAAAAACGATGAAGGACCCTATTACCTCGATGAGGCGCGTCGTTACAAGGAGAGCGTTCACGTACCCCTTATGCTCGTGGGAGGCATCCGCTCCCTCGACTGGGCAAGGAGGCTCGTATCAGAGGGTATTGCAGATTATATCTCCCTCTGCCGGCCGCTCATACGGGAGCCGGGGTTGATCAAACGATGGGAGTCAGGAGATACGGTGAAGTCCACGTGCATATCGGACAATGGCTGCTTCAAACCGGCGCTCAAAGGTGAGGGAGTCTGCTGCACGGTGGAGGCTCAAGAGCGTAAGCGAGACTGAAGATTGATGTCGTAAAAGCGTGTAAGGAGGGGATCCATCATAGCTTGTCAAGGAATTTTTATAGCATTATAGGCTAAGGGCAAAAGGGTTTAAACCTTTCAGTTAAAGGAATAAAGGAGATTTGAAATCAAGGCGAGGAATTTTAGTGACACAAACTGGACTGCCAGTTGCTGGCTCGGAAACAGGCAGGGCGGAAAGGTCAAAGAGGTCACCTCTGATCACGTAAAGATCGGCATTGGTTCGGGGACATGACAGACAATACCCTCAGCGGCAAGCATAGACAAAGGTTGCTGATATTTACTGTTGCTTTTGCAGCGTTTATGACGGAGCTCGACAGCTCCATAGTCAACATAGCGTTACCCACGATCTCAGGATATTTTGATGTGAGCCCCAGTGCGGTGGTTTGGGTAATTATGGCCTATCTTCTAATCCAGACAAATACCATGCTTATATTCGGAAAATTGGGGGACATAATCGGGTTGAAGAGATTATTTATCATGGGCTACTTTATTTTCGTCATCGGTTCCTTCTTATGCGGGGTTTCCATGAGCATAACCTTTCTTATCGTTTCCAGGTGCATTCAAGGGATCGGCGGGGCAATGCTCGTTACGAGCGGTTATGCCATTGTTCCGAGGTACCTGCCAAAGACAATTATCGGATCGGCCTTCGGAATCCTTGGCACGGCTGCTGCCCTGGGTGTTGTTATAGGCGCACCAATCGGGGGATTTATAACGAGCTTTCTCTCGTGGCACTGGATATTCCTCATAAATGTGCCGTTCGGCATAGTGGCTATCTTTGTGGCAAACAGAGTAATTTCAGAGATAAGAAAAGAGCAGGAATCTGTCAGGAACGAGCTGAAGAATTTTGATTTCATGGGTAGCGGGCTCAGTTTCTTCGGTATTTTAAGCCTCGTTTTTGCCCTGAATATGGGGCAAGAACTGGGTTGGGCATCTCCCTCAATTCTCCTCTGCTTACTGGCCTCTGTAGCGCTGTCTATTTTTTTTGTCATCTGGGAAAGGAGGTCCGAACAACCCCTTCTTGATTTTGGACTTTTTAGAAACGTAAGATTCGCCTGTGCAAATATTGCTGCATTCATGGCCTTCATGGTGTTGGACGGGACATCGTTCCTGCTCCCCTTCTACCTCGAAATGGTAAAGGGGCTGGACCCTTACAGGGTAGGGCTTGTTCTTATGACCTTTTCTTTGGCTTACATGCTCGCAGGCCCCGTAGGGGGAAGGCTTTCCGACAAGATTGACCCCAGCTATCTATGCATAACCACCATGGTTTCAGCAAGCGTATGTTTCTTAATGTTCGCATATACCTCTCAATATCACGGCCTCCTCTTTGTCTTCGTTTTCCTCATCTGGTTTGCCCTGTCATACGGAGTCTTTATTTCCGCAACCAACAACCAGGTAATGAGGATGGCCCCCGAGGAGCAACAAGGTATATCTTCAGGGGTATTCAATACCATAACCAATATGGGACTTGTCCTTGGTGTCTGCCTGTTCGAGACTGTTTTCTCCGCAGCGTTGCCGGAACGTGTATCATCTAAAGGGGAGAGCATTGCACGCTCTGATGTGCCGGTTCAACTATTACTCACGGGTTTCCAGAATGCCTTTTTTCTTGGCGGGATAATCCTTATTATTGCCCTGGTTTTTTCCGTGATGATGAAAAGAAACAAACAGTAAGCACTGCAATATCCTTCCTGTCTCCTTTGATATAAAGAATCCGTTCTCTCACAAAGCAATGTTGGGATCACATTTCCTGATATAGGCTAATGTCTCTTTGGCCATGTCAGAATAGGTCATCACCTTCTCATAATCGAAACCTACGTTGTTGAGGTACTGTAAAATAAGGGTATCTCCTATGTCGGTTCTCGGCAATATGCCGGAAAAGAAGAACCCCATCTCCTCGAATTTAGGCGTCATGAAATAGGTCAAGGGATCTTCCAGGTTGAGAAAGAGATTGATTGCTGCAACCTGTTTTACACAGAGATCCCGGAGAATGTGTTTGACTTCCCTTACCACATTTGCTCCGTACTGCGACAGGAATATCTCAGCATTACCTTCTGAGATATAACCTCTCGTGTCGATTACAGATTCGTTTCCCCTGAGCTGTGCCTCGAAATCCTGGGGTACCACCAGATTATGCTGTACACCAAGGCTTCTGTAAAGCTTCTCCACTATTGCCCGATGATTGGCGGGTGGGTACAGGGTGAGCAGTTTTGGTTCCTTGAGGTATCTGAAGGATAAAACCACGCTCATTCTCTGAGAGCTGTCTCCGTTGATACCCTTGAAGATCCATGTTGCCGGGCTGGTGGCGAGTTCAATCCCGCAATCTTTGAATCCATACCTGGAACTCGTTTTTTGGGTATAGAGGTGATTTGTAACCGCATAGCCATACACACCGTCAAGGGGGAATTTCTTGTCCACGGCAAATAAGAACTCGGCCATCCTGTTCATGCATCCTTGATTTCTGTATTCCGGATTCACAAAGAAGAATGTCATTTCCGCGATCCTTGATCCCAGGATCGGATATACGAGGGCGGCATGGCCCATAAAAACGTTATCCTTTGTCACTGCCACTGCCGAGATCATCTGTCCCGAATTATTCATTTCGATGATCTGGTCAGGATAGTAGATATGGTCATCAAAGAATGTATACCCGTGGGACTTGTAGGCACTTTTTGAAACCTCGATTGCCTCTCGTGGGTCCAGTATCCGGATGTCGTACGCGACCTTATCGGTCAAGGGCTGGGGCTCCTGGTGGGCTTCGTGATGTAGCTGGAGTTCTGAAGCAGACATATACTCTTTGATATACTTGCGCGGCAAGTATTTTATCAGGTGGGTCTCCTTTCCCTCACAACCGAGATTCCGGAACAGAATCTGATCCATGTTCTTTTTCATCAGGTAGACACCAAGACCGGTGGGAGATATATCATCAATGTCCTTTCCAGGTCTGTATGTGGGGAGAGAATCCGGATCAAAGGGCATACCCTTCTCCCTGATGGTTATCTTGATACCTTTAGGGATAGATTCGCAGATAATATCAAAGGTGCCTTGTTCGTCAGCCTCAAAGGCATGTTCGATTACATTGATCACTGCTTCTTCGAGGGCAAGCTCAATTTTGCATAGTTCCTCTTCAGCAAATCCGAGTTTCTTAGCGGTCTCTTTCACACAGAACTGGGCCACAGGGAGATAGGATATATCGTTCTGCAGAGTCAACTTCAGAAAATCACGCTTCTCCATCGGTTACCTCCTTTTCCAGAATCATCTTTTGGGAATACTGGGTACATCCATAAATATAGAACTCTTTAGCCTTGCCATCTTGCCAGTTCTCGAAGTGCTGACTGACCACCGCTTTCTTCCGTGAAACTCCTCACCTCAATCTCCTCACCTATTATTTTCTTTTAATTACCATCAATTTGCAACTGGTTTTTGAGCGAACAACCGTCAGCTCTTAGCTCATAGTTCTCTGCCCTTAACTCTCCGCTAATTTCTACTCACGACTTGCGGGTCATGCCCCGGCTTATACTTCGCCTGGTAACCGTGAGATGCCAGCCATCTTGGAAAGCTATGAAATGTTTCGCAGGTGGCCACCATCAAAACTCACCCCGGCCTGACGAAGCACCCTCGCACCCTTTGCCTAAAAGTGAGGTATTGAATTACAGGTCGTGCCCTTATCTGGCGAATAGGAAAGCTTTACTCAGGGGTTTCCGGCAGGAATGCTGTCATAGTGACGGTTAATGTTCCTGCCGGAAACTTATGCGGTACTTTTACGTTACATTCTTTTTTTAATCGCTTCCCGGACTGTCTCAGGATCAAGGGGAAGACGCCTCACGCGCGCTCCCGTCAGGTTAAAGAGTGCGTTCGCAACCGCCGGGGCAGCGGGGGGAACACCGGGCTCACCAATACCTCCCATCTTTTCCGTGCTCTTGATTATATGGACCTCAATCTCAGGAGAGTCACTCATCTTGAATATCTTGTAGTCACCAAAATTGGCCGATTTTACCCCGCCGTTGGCAAACACTACCTTCTCTTTCAGGGCCGCGCTTAATGAAATAATAATCGAACCCTCGATCTGGGCCTTGATCGTGTCCGGATTGATAACAGGGCCGCAGTCAACGGCGGCTACTACCTTATGGACTTTGATCATCCCATTGTTTTCGTTCACGGAGATATTTGCCACCTGGGCTACGTAGGTTCCGAAACATGAGTGTTGAGCAATACCTTGCCCCTGACCTTTTGGTAAGGGTTTTCCCCAGCCAGCCTTTTCGGCGGCTACTTCCAATACCCGCTTTGGACGTGCATTGTTTTTCAAGAGCTGTAAACGGAACTCCAGGGGGTCCTTTCCTGCCGCATGGGCTAACTCGTCTACAAAGCACTCGATTACGAAGGCGTTGGGGCCATTCTGGACAGAACGCCAGGGTGAAACGGGAATGGGAAGATCATTCATCACGAACTCAATGGCAAGGTTTGGTATCTGGTACATAATGTTATTGTTGTGGGGCGAATCCGGGAAGTCTGCAAGACCCCAGAGGCTCATGAAATCAACACCGTTTATTATCCCCTTGGGGTCGATATCCTTCAATATGGAGCCGCAGACGACCTTATGGGACCATGCAGTTACCTGACCCTGACCGTCAAAGCCAGCCTCAATTCTCTGGGCCGTGGCAGCCCGAAACTGATCGTATTTGATATCCTCTTCTCTTGTCCAGATAACTTTCACTGGTTTTCCAACAATCTTTGAAACCAGGACAGCTTCCACTAAAACATCAGGGGCAGCACGTCGGCCAAAACCTCCCCCGAGCAAAGTAACGTTGACATTGATTTTATCCATGGGTAAACCTGACACCTGACTGGCGACGAGTTTTGAAACGAAGGGGCTCTGCGTTGGGGACCATATTTCACACCGGTCCTTGGTGACATGAGCCGTACAATTCATTGGTTCTGGTGTAGTATGGGCAACGTAGGAGGTGAAGTAGGTCGCACCAATCCTCTTTGTGGCCTTCTCCAGGGCCTGTTTAACATCCCCGTCCTTTCTCGCCACTGCCCCTGCCTTGTCGAGTTGCTCCATAAATACCTTCTCGATTGATGCATTGTTCAGGTCAGGATGAGAACCCTTGTCCCACTTCGCCTTGAGTGCCTCTCTCCCTTTCCACGCCGCACTGATCGTATCGGCGCATACGGCAATGCCCATAGGAAGGGGAACTACCTTGCGCACACCTTTCACCTGCTCGGCAGCATTCTGATCGAAGGAAACGGGCTTGGCGCCATAAGACGGTGGACGGTCAAATACGGCAATAAGCATATTTGGGACAGTAAAATCAAGGCCGAAAATAGCGGAACCCTGCACTTTGTCGGGTATGTCGAGGCGCGGCATGGGTTTTCCGATAATCCTGAATTCGCCTTCCTTTTTCAGAACCGGCTCCTGGGGGATTGGGAGTGCAGCAGCTTTCTGGGACAGCTTTCCATAGGAAATCTTACGACTGCTTTTCTTGTGTCTCACCATCCCATCAAATGCCTTGCATTCAGCTTCCGGTACCTTCCAGGCTTGCGCAGCAGCCTTAATGAGCATCATTCGTCCCGCTGCCCCTGCTTTCCGGAGGGGTTCGTAATAACCCCGGACGCTTGAGCTCGCAACGCATAACTGTATCCCGAGAATAGGATTCTTGTAATCCTCGGCGCCAGGCGCCTGCTTTACTCGGATTTGCTTCCAGTCCGCCTCAAGTTCATCGGCTACGATCATAGGCAGGGAGGTATAGACTCCCTGGCCCATCTCAACTGCCGGGACCGTAACAGTGACTAAATTGTCGGGTGTTATCTCGAGCCATATATTGGGTTTAAACGTGGCTTTCTTGGCTTCTGCAGCGTTCAGAAGTCTGTACCCAAAAGGTGTAATTGAAGCTGCTATGGTCAAACCTGCGGCCGCCAAGGACCCTTTCAAAAAATCGCGACGTGATATGGATGATTTCATAATCTTTTACCCTCCTTTCTTACAATGTCCACGGCGGTCTTTATACCCTGTTTGATTCGTGGATAGGATCCGCAGCGACAGAGTACGTCATCCATTGCGAGTATGATTTTATCCGGATTAGGGTTCGGACTTTCTGAGATGAGGGCAGCTACCTGCATCATCACACCTGGCTGGCAATAACCGCATTGCGGAACCTGTTCCTGCACCCATGCCCTTTTCACCGGGTGGTCCTTCTTGAGGCCTTCGATGGTGGTAATCTTTTTTCCCTGCACATCCCCGACGGGGATTGCGCATGACCTCTGAGCCTTTCCATTAATGTGCACAGTACAGGAGCCGCACTCTCCGATACCACAACCGTACTTGGTCCCCGTGAGTTTCAGATAATCCCTGATTACCCAAAGTAGTGGCGTATCAGGAGGGACATCTACAGCATACTTTTTTCCGTTGACCTGAAGCGAAATCATACATACCCCCTTTTTATTTTTTATTACAAACTCACCTAACAGGCATTATTCTAATTGTTCAGCGCTTTGCCTTTGAAGCTCCTCACCCCCAAATTCCCAATCACTTTTTTCATTGTCCTGCTATTTTAATAAGTTGTCAAGTAATATTTTAGTGAGGGAACGCTCTTCCGGCTTTGCAGTCTGTCCCAAGTCAAAGAAAGGTTTTTATGGTCACACCCATGACATGATACAAAGAAGAAGAGTATGAGCATAGACCTTAAAGGGAAGTTACATCAATTGATTACAGGTGCGATAGCTGTATGGCGTGCACCAGAGCCGAAGCGACCCCTAACCAGAAGGTGGACGAGCAACAGCGAATTATCCAATGAAAGCAATGGTTCTTCAAGCATTACAGATGAAACCCAGAAGAAGATTGATAAAGCTCAAAGAAAGGAACCATAGCGGTCAGCATGAGGCATTGTCCGTAACCCGCCGTGCATCGTGCATTACTTCTTCTCTAAGCTATACGCTAAACACTCTACGCTATCTTTAGGTTAACTGAGGGATTCTCAGTATCGATTATATTTTATTTTTTTGTAATCCAATTGCTTCGTAGGAGTGGACTTCTTGGTCTCTGCCGGTAACCCGATGCTGATGATTGACTCCACCTTCAGGTTCCTGGGAATATCAAGGAGTTCCTGGACATACTCTTCGGCTGTCCTTTCTTTGGAGTGATTCCTGTTTCTGATCTGAATCCAGCAGCTTCCGAGCCCTAATGAGTGGGCAGCGAGCTGTACCACGATGGAAGCGATGGAGCAGTCCTCGACCCATACGTCGGACTTTGTCTCGTCTCCACAGACAACGATACCCAAGGAGGCATCCTTGAGAAAATGTGACCCGTGTTCTTTTACCTGTGAAAGCCGATAGAGCACATCCTGTTCATCTACAAAGATAAACGTCCAGGGATTAATGCCCCGGGAAGACGGACAGCGGAGTAGGGCTTCTTTCATTATTTCCATGGATTGCCCATCAATGGCCTTCTTCTCGTATTTTCTTATGCTTCGCCTTGTTCGTAAAATATCAATCATGGTTTGCCTCCCATTCTCATGTTTCAATCCATTTTTCTGCTCTGAACTCATAACACCTAACTTAAAATCCCCCATCCACTATACCTTATTATCCTTCTTTATTTCTGATCCTGAATAGCCACCTGGAAAAGTCAAGGAAAACACCATAGGGTCTCCCCATAAAGGCAGATAGGATAGTAATTGTGCTGCAGGCAGTGATAACCTGGCGAAGGTTCGCCCCTGATGTTACGAGGATTACGACATAGAGGGGTACTTGAAAGAGAATGAACACAGAAATGTCGGCTATGCCTTTTTTTATTTGCCCTCCTACAGTTGCTTTTGTTACCCAAAACACCCAGTCTCTGAACATTCCATAGAGTCTCGCGGTGAGGAGATTGGCAGGGATTGCAGTAAGACGAGCCTGAATAGATTGCCTGGGAGTCATCCCGGAAATGAAAATTTCGATGATCATACCGATTGAGGTCGAGAAAACAATCATGGCGAATGTGTCAGCAATAAACTTCCTGACCACGAGAGTCCTCAAGAGATCAGGCCTTGAATCATAAGTTTTTTCAATTATTACCACCCCTGATGTTCATCCATTCTCCCGCAATTTTAATTTTTTTGCAAATATTTTATTAGCGTTTATCGTTACATCTTAATCATGAATCGTGTATCATATATTGTGCATCTCAGATATCTTTCGCCAGACCACAACTCCGAACGAAATGTTCCTGCAAAAATAATCTTTACATTTTTGTTATAATGTGCGATAACCGATGTGAAGTTTCGGAAGTTGCTGTTGTTTGTGATCTCAAAGGTTTTTAATCTTGTAGTATCCTCATGACGTAGTTCCGTAACCTTTAATCTTTAATAAGGAGGTGTTTTACATGCCAAAAGGAACTGTGAAATGGTTCAACGAATCAAAAGGCTTTGGTTTCATTACCAAAGAAGACGGCGGAGACATTTTTGTTCACTTTTCAGTCATCCAGGATAGTGGTTTCAAGACCCTGTCTGAAGGTCAGGAAGTGAATTTTGATGTAGTGGACGGCCCAAAAGGCCCAAGCGCAGCAAATGTAGTAAAACTCTAAGCCAAAAAAGCGGGTTCGGATTCATCTGAGCCCGCTTTTGTTTCGCTATCATAAGACCAATATTACAATTTCAATAAGTTGTGAAATGATTTTTCGCTGTTTGCGGATAGTCTAATATTAGCGGTTATCGTTGATTTGTAATTTCTATTACCGGGGCTTGCGTCTGCCTGTGCGTGTTCCTGCCTGCCGCGCTGCGGCGCAGGCACGGCGCATGCAGACAGGTCGCCCCCTCCCCAAGCAAAGCTCGTGGAGCCTCCCCCTCTCGCTCGCTGTGCAAGCTGGATAGGTGGTCCGGTTGAGGCAGGATTTGCACAAACAATGAGCCTCAACCGGAACTTTCATCAATATGCTATGACCCGAATACAAGAGAAATAGTTGCTTTTACTTCACTTCCATCTGGTACTGCAGGAAACTGCCATTTTTTCAACTGCT
>CAIJOT010000314.1 GCA_903822335.1 uncultured delta proteobacterium | reverse complement strand
GATGTTGCATCCGAAATAAAAGCGATTTATTACGCTGTGAGGATGGGTGCAAAGATCATAAACGCAAGCTATGGAGATAAAGAATATTCTTCTGCTGAGTATGATGCTGTTAAATATGCCGGTGACAATGGGGTACTGTTTGTAGCAGCCGCCGGCAATAGCGCTGGCGATAATGATGGTCCGTCGAAAATGTACCCGGCATCGTATGACCTACCTAATATTATTTCTGTTACAGCGAGCGATGCGAGCGATAACCTTGCATCTTTTTCAAATTATGGGGCAACAAGTGTCGATCTTGCAGCGCCTGGCAGTGGTATTTGCAGCACTTATAAATCTTCAGATTATAAAACGGAATCTGGTACCTCCGTGGCTGCCCCCCATGTGAGTGGCGTAGCAGCCCTTCTGTGGGCAGAAAGACCTGATGCAACCTTCGCAGAGATAAAAAACGCAATTCTTCAATCTGTTGATGTTGTACCGGCTTTGAGTGGAAAGGTTTCTTCGGGAGGCAGACTCAACGCATACGAAGCGCTACGGCGTATCCTTAAGACTATTCAGTTGCAGGAGGGCTGGAACTTCATTGCTTTCCCGAAACTCCCATCAGATACAAATGTAGCAATAGTCCTAAACGATATCTCCTCCAATGTCCGCATCGTCTGGGGATACGATAACAACACTAAAACATGGTTGAAGTGGAAGCCCTCCACTCTCTGCCCTTCGCCCTCTGCTCTCTGCTCTGTCGAAGGAGGCAAGGGCTACTGGGTCTATATGAATGCATCAGGCAGTATCGATCTATCAAGCTGGACTACCCAGTCAAAAACCGTCTCCCTCACCGAAGGATGGAATCTCATAGGGTATAACGGAACGGATGATACCGGTGTTACAACCGCTTTAAATAGTATCAACGGTAAGTGGACTATTATCTGGAACTGGACAGACGGTCAGTGGTATGCAAAACACGCTTCCTCACTCAACAACATAACCACTCAACCACTCAACAGTCTCTACCAGGGAAAGGCATACTGGATATTAATGAAGGAGGAAGCGAATTGGAGCCAGTAGGAAGTATTGACTTTCAATACAAAAGACTTGTAAAATGAAGCCAATTTGAATAGCAAATTTTTCATGTCATTAAACACCGAACGCCGATCTCATGCCATGGGCGGGACGGGACCAAACACTAAACCCGTTACACCTGGATGCTCTGGCTTTACCCTTCTTGAAATTATCATTGCTACAGGATTAGCCTCCCTTTTGTTATTGGCAGTTTATACGACATACTTCAGCATTAACCGCTCAATAGATGCGGCATCAGAAGAACAGGAGATTCTCGAGACTGGAAGAATCCTGATGGAGCTTATAAAACAGGATATACGAAGTATTAAAGCAACAGGAAATATTGTCTTTATAAGCAAGATTGATTTTATAGAGGATGAGCCTGTCCACCGGATTGATTTCATAACCATGTCATCAATGGGGTCAAATATCTTTGGAGCGAGTGAGGTTGGATATTTTCTGATTAAAAATGAGGAAGGCGAGAGGGTTTTTGTCAGACGGGAATCAAAAGATGTAAGGGATGACCCAACAGAAGGCGGCACAAACTTCGAACTATCGAAACTCGTAACAAAATTCAAATTGAATTTTTTCAATGGTGAAGATTGGGTTGATGATTGGAATTCAAAGGCTTCCGGTAAACTCCCGAAACAGGTAAGAGTTACCATAAATGTATCAGATGCAAAAGGAAACTCCAAAGAGTTTACAACGGACGAGGCAATACCGTGTGCCCTGTGAAGGTAATGAGTGAATGAGTAAAAGCAGACATAAATTTCCAATTTCTAATCAGGGTGGTTTTATCCTGATAACCATTCTCCTTATTATTGCGGTACTTTTCCCCATCATTATAGCCTTCAACTCGAGGACACAGATAAATTTATTACAGGCAGCGAACTTCAGGGATAACCTTCAGGCTCTGCGTTTAGCCCGTTCAGGCGTAGAAGGTGCGATAGGACTTCTGAAAGCGGACGATGCGTCCTATGATGCAAAAACAGATAGATGGGCGATTCAGTTCCCTGCCCTTGTCGTTGGAGAAGGAGTTCTCGTTGTCAAGATTGAGGATGAGGATGGGAAGATTAATATCAATAAGATTGTCAATCCGAATGGCGTTGATGTGAATGCTGCTGTTGATAGACATCTGCGAAAATTGATCGCCCGTCTCGGAGGTAAACCCGAAGTTGTTGACGCCCTTATTGACTGGATTGATACAAACAATGAGGTTCGTGAGCCTGGAGGTGCGGAAGAAGAGTATTACAAGGAGAAGGGTTATCAATGTAAAAACGGGCCCCTCGATGCGCTGGATGAGCTTCTCATGATAAAAGGATTCGACAAGGAGCTTCTCATTGATAAAGGTCTAAAAAATTATATCACTGTCGCTCCCACCGATGGAAAAATAAATGTCAATACTGCTGATATTGAAGTATTATATGATATCAACGATGAATTGAGGGAAGGTCTTGTGGAAGAAATTGTGAGATACAGAGAGGAAAATGAATTTAAGAATGTAATTGATGTGAAAAATGCAATTGGAATGAACGATACCCTCTATGCAAAGATAGCACCACTCATCAAGGTCAACTCATCCATATTTACCGTTCACAGCAAATACACCCTTGGCAAGGTAACGAAAAATGTAGAAGCCACCCTGAGAAGGGATGGAGAACTTATTGCAACAATTTTGTGGAGAGAACTTTGAGGAAAAAAGCCGCTTCAATCGTGCAATGTGGAGAAACGTGGTGTGGGGTTACCTTTTCTGTGAGCGGGAAAGAGGTTGCCGATTGTGAACTCCATACTGATAAGACTTTTGAAGAGCTGACAAAAATTCTGGAAGATCAAGGCTACGGCATATCCCTGAACACTTCCTCAGGTTATCTCGTTTATTTGAAATTTCCTTTCAGTGGGAGACGGAAGATAGCCCTTACCCTGAATAATGAATTAGAAGGGGTATTGCCCTTTCCGATTGATGAAACAGTCATTGATTTCCAGGAAATTGGCAAAGGGAATGTGTTGACTGCTGCAATACCGCAATCCATAATTGAGGAGGTTAAAAAAGGTAAGTCGGCGAGAAGTATCACAATAAATAGCCTCGCAGCATTATATGCGCTGAAATGGTTCCATGTAATTACACAGGATAGTTATGCCTTCCTCTACATAGATGGTAACGCAGTATCTATAATGGTTTTTAAGGATGGTAACTTGCAGTATCTAAGGCAATTTTTTTGCACACAGGAATCTGGTTTTTTACATGATGCGGTGAAAAATATCTTAAATTATAAAAACACCCCGATCACATACTATATGTTCTGTAGTAACGGAGATATAGCGAGAGAGAAGGAAGCGCTTGAGGAAGCATTCAGTATCAGCATCGAGACCCCGTCTCTCAACAAGTATATAAAAGCTGATATGTATCCTGAATGGCTCTGGGCAGGTGTCGGTACTGCCCTCCTGTCTCTTGACCATACAGACCAGATAAACCTTCTCAGCGATAGACGCGCAAAACTACCCTTTTCAAACAGGGCAGTTATGTTATGTATGGGTTGTCTTGCCGGTATTGGTATTCTTGTGGCAGGGATGTTTTACCTCAACCTCGCCCTCAAAGAACGTGCATATAAGCAATTAACTGCTGAGCAGAATAATGTCTACAGGATAGTCTTTCCCAAAGCTCCTCCGGTAAAAGATATCGGAAAATCTCTTGAAGATAAGATACGAATGCTTGACAGGGAGACAATCGCCGCAGGGGTTAATATCACCCTGCCCCCGCTTCAAATCCTTGCAGAAATAAGCAGCAGAATAGATAACCAGATTGATGTGAAATTGAACGAATTTGTTTGTGATGAAAAAGAATTCAGCATATCCGGTACGGCAGTATCCTTCGCATCGGTAGAAAAAATTAAGGAGACTTTGGAGCAGATTAAAGATATGAAGAATGTGGAGATACAAGGTATTGATATCGCTGCCGGCAAGCAGGTGAGATTCAAGATTAGGGGAAAATTGTGAAACTCCTGAATACTTTATCTTCCTTACCTGAAAAGGTGTATATTGGAGCGTTTGTTCTTATCATCATTCTTACCGCTTCCTATGCCTACATCATGAGTGGAGATACGATTGCGCTTGAGCAGAAGATTGTCTCGCGCCAAAAGGACCTCAATGGAATCGTAAAGCTCAAAGATTTGTATCTTGCAAAAAAGAAAAACTTTGAACATGCTACAGCAAAAAAAACCGAAAAGAATAAACCTTCCCTTACATTACTCGAAGAGGTCGTTTCGAAAACCTTTGTCGGCGGAAGGCTTACACTCCTGAAACCCTCAACAATGAAGGATGAAAAAGGGAAATCCCTCGGAATATACGAACTTAAGTTTGGCGGTGCAGCCCTCGGAGAGGTTGTGAATTTTGTAAAAGAGGTTGAGTCAGCAGGGCTGTATGTAAAGAAACTCCAGATGAACATGCCGGCTGCAGGGCAGACGCTTATTGATATGTATGCAGTGATAACGGAAGGAAGCTGATAACTGGAAGATTTTATGATGAATAAGTATAAAAAATATTTGCCATACGTTGCAGTTACAATATGGTTCTTTATCCTCACGACACTCATTCTATATGTATTTTTTCCATACCAGAAGATATTCCGCCTTGCTTTTATGAACTTCATTAGTAGCAGCAAGATGGTGGTTTCAGTCGAAGGTGCACGGATAAGACCATTGAGCGCCAGGGCATCGAAGGTTGTATTCGGCCATGAAGCATTACAGGGAAAACCGCTGTTTGAACTTGAAAAGGTAAGGGTTAGCTGGAATCCTTTATCAATTTTCAAAGGTGTTATTAATATATCTTCTGAAGCCACAACATATAGCGGTGTAACGAGATTTTGGGTATCGGGTGTTCCTGTTCTTGCGAATTCAACACCCGTTTTGACGGTCAGTATCGCAAACATATCCCTGTCAAAATACCCTGATGACAGAGTGCCATGGTTCAAGGGCATAACAGGTATTATGAACGTATGGATGAGAAAGGAAATTCCCCTTTTTTCTCTTGATAGGCAGAAGGGAAACTTTTTAATCTCCTTACAGAATGGTGAAATCAAGGAGATTCGCACAAAAAACTTTCCGAAGATAACACTACCTTACAAGGAAATTAAGATCGAGGGAAAGATTGAAGGCGAAAGGATTCTTCTTAGCAAGATCTTTATAAACAGTTTTGGCAATGTCATAAAGGGAAACGGAACTATTGAGTCAAACGAGTATGAACAAAAAATCAATCTTAAACTCGATTACGAAGCAACATCGAAGGGCGCCCCGCTCTCAGGAAAAGGGACAATCACAATCATCGGCAACCAGTGGTCTCCTGATATACTTGTCACCCCTTCCGAGCAAAAACAATAAAAGAAATCGCCATTTCGCCCCCGATGAGGTTTCGGGTTTCGAGTTGAAGGTTTCGCCCCTTGTCCCTCGGATAAAATCACTGGTTCCAATTTGCTGCCTCTTTCATCTTAATCCAGTATGCTTTGCCTTTATTCATCTTCTGTAATGGCATGACTGGGCTTTCCAACGTTTTATGTTTCAAATACCACTCTCCATCACCCCAATTCCACAGAACTGACCATCTGCCTGCAATGTTTGGTGTGTTC
>CAIJOT010000313.1 GCA_903822335.1 uncultured delta proteobacterium | reverse complement strand
CTTTAGCGCAATACCGAGGTTCTTGAGGCGGGTAATCGTCTCGATAATATTTGGCTTGGGCGGATCAAAAAGAACGAGAAATCCTGAAAACGTCATGCCCGCTTCGTGGCCTTTGCTGATGCGTAACTCTGATCCCATATTCTTGTAAGCAACGCCCAGTGTACGAAAGCCCTTACGACTGAATTCCTCAAGGTGCTGCTGGATTCGGTCCTGCACCGTGGCGATATCGACGATGGTTCCCTCTCCAGTTTCCACCGATGAGCAGACAGCGAGCACATTCAGCATCGCGCCTTTAGTCACCATCAAATGCGTATCATCATGTGATACCAGGATACTCAATCGCTTACGAAGAAAATCATACGGGATTTCGTCCTGCTTTCGGTAGCCGGACAGGTCAAATCGGTGATGGGTGCGGATGGCTTCGTCGATCGGGTTCGTAAAGCCTGTTTCGTAAAAAGCATTGAGATAAGCGTGAAAAAGGACTTTATCGCTTGGAGCGCCTTCCACATCAAGGGCGGATTGTACGTGCACGATTCCTTCGGTCAGAGTACCGGTTTTATCGGAACAGATCACGTTCATGCTGCCGAAGTTTTCAATCGAAGCGAGCCGTTTGACGATAACCTTCTCTTGAGCCATCCGTTTGGCGCCATGAGAAAGGTTGATACTGATAATCGCCGGCAGCAATTGCGGGGTTAGTCCAACAGCGAGTGCGAGCGAGAAGAGAAATGAGTCCAGGACTGGACGTGCCAGATAGACATTGATGGCAAAGATGGTGACTACCAGCACCAGCGTGACTTCCATAAGGAAATAGCCAAATCGCCGGATGCCATGCTCAAAATCCGTTTCCTGCGGTCTGAGTTTTAACCGCTCGGATACTTTGCCGAACTCGGTTTCTTTGCCAGTGCTTACAACCAATGCCGTTGTACTGCCGCTTACCACATGGGTTCCCATCCACAGCGCGTTTGTTCTCTGACCCAGCGGTGTCTCTGCCGACAGCACTGAAACAGCCTTTTCTACAGGGAATGTCTCACCCGTCATCATTGCCTCATCTATGAAAAGGTCTTTTGATTCCAGAACCAGACAGTCTCCGGGTATGATATCTCCGGCGTTCAAAATGACGATATCGCCCGGCACAATCTCTTTGACTGGAATTTCTTTGGAGCTCCCATCACGCAGCACCGCCGCTTTAATCTGCACAATTGAAAGCAGTTTCTCCACGGCGTTCGATGCACCGCGCTCCTGCCAAAACCCGAGCAAGCCGCTGACGAGGACGATTGAAAGAATAATAAAGGCATCAACCGGATCACGTAGAAAAAATGACAACCCCGTTGCGAAGAAAAGGATGAGGATGATCGGACTTTTGAATTGGGCGAGCAGGAGCGTCAACGCATCCGACCGTTTTTGGGGCTTGAGAAGATTAGCGCCATAGCGTGCGAGCCGCTGTCTGGCTTCATCGCCCGTCAATCCTTCCTTTGCCGTTTCAAGTTTTTGGAACATCTCAATCGCGGAGATGCTCCAAAAAGCTGGAGGGAGTTGGTTCATTCTATATTCCTCTCTTAGCAATATCGCCCAACCCGTTCACATCCGAACCTTTATTGCCCCGCGGGTCCATACCCCGAAGCTTGCTTCGAGATGGTTTCATGTTGTTGTCTCGCCTTTGATACCCCGTGGCTTGCCGCGGGGTAGTTCATTTCGCTTTTTGTCCGTATTTGGGATAATATCTGAACCTGTTTCGGATATACCACCGATAGCTTATCCCCTCCCTTTCTGTGTAACTCTTTTATTCTATTGTGATATTGTACTTAAAAAATGTCAATATGATTCTGTAGTATGAACCATTACCACTTGCAATATAGTATGAAAAAATGAAATGAAAAAACTCTGTTGCAGGAAGTAGTTCTATCTTGAGTTATCTCCTAACAGACTCCTTCTGACAAATCTCTCTATCGTTGCACCTTTCGGTAGCTCTCTCCTCGCCACTGATTCATCATTATCATTATAAAACTGCACATACGTCTTTCCCTCTTCATCTACAAATTCCATAGAGCAGTATTAGCTGTCATCGGGATTCATGTCTTCAATGCTTCGCCCGATACCTCTCAGAATGCTCCTTATGATGGATTCGATCTTTTCATGGCTATGTGCTCTTTAATGAAGGAATGACCGAATGGGGACACAGGTGGGAACAAGACAAGGGCAGCACAGATTTTTTGAAATGAACTACCCCGCAGCAGAGCTGCGAGGTATCTGGAATACAGAATACAGTAGTCCTACAGCGACATCTAACCATTAGCCCTAACCTTACGTTTCCGGTGTGACAGATATGCACGATAGTTTTTCACCTGTATCCATTCTAACAGACAAAGGGCATCGTCAATGGCATATTCTCTAAGCGGCAATACTGTCTCCAGAAGAATCCTCATCTGAGACAGCGTAATGTGTGGTGCTTTTTTTTCCCAATCGTATTTTGAGATGCCAGAGAAAGAAGTGTGCTAACATACAGGTAATTATGTGGTGGTTCCATGCCGGATATTTTCTCACCTCGTAGTGGTCCATGCCGAGTTCTGTTTTTGTTTCCTCAAAGCACTGCTCTATGGCCCACCGGATACCGCTTAACCAGATAAAGGTCTTGAGCCGTGTACTGATGGGG
>CAIJOT010000312.1 GCA_903822335.1 uncultured delta proteobacterium | reverse complement strand
GCGATTCAAGCCTTACTATGGTCGGGAATGGAATGGGAAGTGCGAGGGGATATGTTCCCACCGTAAAAACATAATGTAATTTATGATAGCGAAATGGTATAAACAAGCATTTTCAGTATGATAATGGCATCATGGAGGTTCCGGGAATGGCATCAGGAGTAACATTGAAGAAGGGAAGGTTGTCTGCTGGACTGTTGAGAGCATTGCAGAACTATTACAAAGCTATACATACCGGCCCGGATTATGCAAAAAAGAGACGGCAGGGATGGAGAAACAACCCTGATGTGATGAAGTATACAGCCACTCGACATGGTAAGGTTGCGGGCTGGCTCATCTACAACAAGGGGAAGAGCACCATTGAGGAGATTCTCATAAAAGATGAGTGGAGAGGAAAAGGCCTTGAGAAACAGATAGTAGATAAACTAATTGCGAGAGAGAGCCTCGTTGCCGGAGAGATTCTTAAAGAAGACAATGAGAAATACCAATGGATGGTGGAGTATGGTTTCCGGCCTACACGGTCATTTACTAAAGATGGATTTCCTCTCATCAAAATGGATTTAAGTACTGCAGTGCTTTTTGAAAAGCTTGAAGGGTTCAAACCCGCAAGGGTGTATCGTAAAACAGAGAGGGTTGTGATAGAGAAAATCCCTGACAGGCAGGCCTATGAAGAGATTAAAAGGGGTCTTAAAAACCTCATAGATAAACTCGGTGGCCTGAATACGTTTGTCAGGAAAGGCCAGACAGTCGTGATCAAACCCAATATCGTGAGTGATCACGGATTGAAGGACGGCGTCTACAAAGGAGGCATTGTCACAGATAAAAGGGTCATTAAAGCCCTCGTTGAACTTCTCCTCCCTGCGGCAGGCAAGGTGGTGATCGCAGAAGGGTCATCAATTAACCGAAGTGAAACAACCAGGATGTTTGCCCATTACGGGTATGACAGGTTGGTTGATATGGATCCAGGAAAAGTAAGTCTCGTAGATTTGAATACTGACGACCAGGTGGAGAAAATAGTGCCAGCCGGTAAAAGGATGCTCTCACGAAAAATCCCTCTTACCCTTGAAAAGGCTGATGTAATTATCAATGTTCCGGTCCTGAAGACCCATTTTGCTGCCATTGCATCCTTAAGTATTAAGAGCTTGCAGGGGGCAGTCCCTCCCCTTGAAAAGTATATGACCCACTTTTTCGGACTCTGGCAGAACCTCATCAACATCCACCACCTTATAAAACCAAAACTCATCATTATTGACGGGCTCACCGGTCAGGAGGATTTTGGGCCTGTTTCAGGCACACCAAAGAAGATGAATCTTTTGATCGGAGGGACAAATCCGGTGGCCGTAGATGCTACAGCCATGCGGATTATGGGGCTTGATCCTGCCACGTCCCCTCCGTTATGGATGGCTTACATGCAAGGATTAGGCCCGATTGAAGAAGAAAAAATAAACATCATCGGTTCTCAGATTCGTGAGGTGGCAAGCCCTTTCAAGCAGCCAGAGATTAACCTGAGTAGCGGCAGGGATATTATTATTCATCCTGGGAGCGCATGTAGTGGCTGCAGGGGTTACCTCCATTTTGTCCTGAATAAATTGAGACGGCCCGATCCAACGGATTCAAACCGGCTTTTAATTGACCGGCCCTTTGAGAGAAAGGTGAATATCTTCCTCGGTCCTGCCACTGAAAGCACAATCAATCCGGAAGAGACGAACATCTTTGTGGGCATATGCCAGCAACACCACGCTGAAATGGGCACCCATCTGCCCGGTTGTCCTCCCCATACCGAAGTCATCATCAATGGTATATTCGGTTTGTTCCCTGATGTGGAAAGACTCAAGTATGCTGATGAGAGCGAGGAGGAAAAACTTGGAAAGATGCTCCAGCAAATCTTAGCGATGGGTTAACAGCTTGTTGCCCAAACCGATTATACGCCGGGAAACTCTTTTACTCCCTGCTCCCTGCGCTTTCTTACCCTTGCAACGGTTCGCATCCGTTCGGCCTTTGAACTTGCCGCTGGGCTTCGAACAGCTCAGGCTGGCCCAGACACGGCACTGGCCGCGGGCACACAACCTTCAGCCGGGTACCCATCGAAGTACTGAGATGGGTGGCCCTAAGAAATGCTCGAAGTCGCGACTCGTAAAATATTCTTCCGGCTTTTACCGAAAGAGGAATTAAAAGGTTGTTTGGGCAACAACCCTTTTATCCTTGACCAACTCATGATATATGAACTATTGCAAGTGGTTATACGTGACTGTACTGATAGCTGCTTCAAAATACCGCTCATAAGGAAAAAACTGATAATCCAAGACCTAACCCTAAAGGTTTTCCGGAGAGCGCCGAACTAGTGCTTACTTGCATTATTAGTAGATATATGGTAATGTTTGAACAGGGAGGCAATTACTATGGCCAGAAAACCACCTGTTCCAGTATGTTCT
>CAIJOT010000311.1 GCA_903822335.1 uncultured delta proteobacterium | reverse complement strand
TTTGTAAAATTCATTTATAAGGGAGAGACAATAAAAGAAGCATGCCAAAAAGTGAATATCTCCGAGCCCACTGGTTATAGTTGGCTAGATTCATGGAACCAACAAGGATACAAGGGTCTTGTGCCCAATTTTTCGGGCGGTCCAAAGCCTAAAGTAGGGGAAGCTGAGCGGGAAGAATTAAAACGAATGCTTGCTGAGAAAGATGCCTGGACATTAAGAGAAGTGCGCGAATTGATAAAAGAAAAATTCAATGTCGAATATTCAGAAATGCAGGTCTGGCGAATTCTAACATCCTGGAACCTGCATCATGCTAAGCCCTACGTTTTAGATAAGAGACGACCAGATGATGCAGAAACAATTTTAAAAAAGACTTGATTCTCAGAGAAGGCGATTTATTGGGATTTGTCGACGAATCCTCCCAAAATATCAACTCAAACACGCAACGGCTTTTGTCATTCAGGGAACTCAAAAAGAAAAAGAATACAATGCATCTGAAAGCGAACTCTATCGGTTGCTATATGCTGAATGGTATCGATACGATTTCGTTTCCAATCCACACTAAGGCAGAGGATTTTTGTGAATTTTTAACGAGAGTTAGAGACTGCAACCCGATAGGCCGAATTTGTCTTATTTTAGATAATTTTGCAACACATAAGGCAAAGAGAGTAAGGGAAAAAGCAAAGGAACTAAACATTGAGTTGATTTATCTTCAGCCTTATTCACCCGACTTGAATCCCATAGAGTATTTATGGAAAAGCATAAAGAGAATTATATCTATCTCTGAAATTGAAACCAAGGAGGAACTTCTAGAGATCGTCAGGGATAACTTTTGTGGCTTGGCAGGGAGTCTTTCTTTTGCACGAATGTGGATTCCCAGATTCTTGCACGATAAGTTAAATTTGTTGTGTTAAGAACTATAATTGGCAGCTCCCGCCATGCCCACCAGGGCTATGGCCAACACCGCCAAAACGATTAACCGCTTAATCATTCGATTCCCTCCTTTCGGCATTGATGCGCATTGCTACTTAATTAGATTGCGGATAAGAGCCGGTTTGAATCCGGAAATCTCTTAACGCCAATCGCTAACACCTAAATGTATGTTTCCAAAAAAAGAAATGCATAGAGCGAGTTCATCGCCCTTGCATCATTTTTTTGACCTGCTTTTGGAGTTTGTCCAACTCTCCTGTCTTATGCAGATAGAATCCAGCTCCGCCTGCAATGAGCAGCACGAGGATTAGGGCAATCAGCCAGTTGCTGTTCTGCGCTTTCTCCACATTCACCGTCCTTGTGATGTCATCCACGCTGAATCTACACAATCCCGGGTCCTTTGGCTTGTAGCTGAAGTTGACAGTGGTGTTCCGACCAGGATTGACAGTCACATTCTTGCTGTCAGCAACCGTGTCATTTACTTTAAGCTCCAGCATGCGGGAGTCGTTCACATTCCCGACATTCTGCACCATGGCCGAGATCTTCATCGCCTGTGAGACATATGCAATTTCAGGAACCGTCAGGTTCACCACCTTCAAAGAAGATGTCACTGTAATCTTCCTGGTGGTGGAGTTGAAGCCCTCCTTTTCCGCCTTCAAGGTATGCTCGCCTGTGGCATTGGCGGAATAAGTCAGCGTTCCTTCGGCACTGGTGTCTCCTATCTTCTCTTCATCCAGGGAGATCAAAGCCTTGTCCACAGGCGTCTGGTTGATGCCTTCAACAACGGTTAACAGGAAGTTTTCACCTTTGATAACCTCTGCCGGTGCATTGAGGGTCAGACGGTAGGATAATGTTGCATTTGCCTCCTGAATTGCAGCCAGGGTCGAAGCTTCAGCAGCCGTTGTTACGGTCATGCTGGCTGTGCCGTCAAGGTAACCGCTCTTCCTGGCAACTATTGGGAATGTACCAGTGCTATCAGGCGTGTAGCTGATCGATCCGGTGATGTCCGTTGTTCCGATGTTGCTTCCATTGACTGAGATCTGAACCCCTGTCAAAGCCTGGCTTCCCGATTTGGTGCTTATGGCGACCGGCCTGTTCACCACAGCTACAGGAACGGTCAGAGCTATTGTGCTCCCCTCTCCCGTCTTGGTGGCAATGGGCGCAGTCAGCCTCTTGGCATTATCTGCAACTTCGAGCCTCAGGTTCTCCATGATATCGACCACGCGGTCCCGGCTGAGG
>CAIJOT010000310.1 GCA_903822335.1 uncultured delta proteobacterium | reverse complement strand
CAAAGGAGAAGTAACCATCGACATCCTGGTAAATAATGCAGGCTTTGACCGGCCAGGGACGACAATGAAAATAGACAAGGCAGAGTTCAATGCAGTCCTTGGCATACACCTTGCTGTACCGTTTTTGCTGATCAAATTGCTGCTGCCGGAAATGAGGGCTAAAAGGTGGGGCCGAATCATCAACATAAGCTCTATTTATGGGGTGTCCGGGGCAAAAGGGGAAGCAGCCTACTCAACAGCAAAGGCCGGCGTTATTGGATTGACAAAGACCGTAGCGAGAGAAGCAGGACCAGACGGAGTGACGGTGAATGCAGTCGTTCCAGGGCTCATCCGTACGCCTCCGATGATACAGTTGCCTGATAAGTACAAAGAACCTATTTTAGCCCAGACCTTATTAAGACGCATGGGTGAACCTGTAGAGGTTGCAAAGGTTGTTGCGTTTCTTGCTTCCGATGACGCATCGTTCATCACAGGATCAACCATAACTGTTTCAGGTGGATGGGGTATTTAACTGTAATGAACTACCCCGCAGCAAGCTTCGAGGAATTCTTTTGATTAAGAAAGTGAGGATGGAATCAAGACTAAATGTGTCATTTCAAGACCTCTTTAGCGTATTTTTCTTGACATATAGTATCACATTCAGTATTATAATTTCATGAGCACGACAGAAAAAACCCTTGAGAGAATGCGGAACAACCCGAGGGACTGGCGGATTGAAGATGTGATTGCCGTAGCTCGGAGGTACGGTATGGTATTCAGGAACGAAGGAGGAAGCCATTACCATTTTTCCCACCCGGATGTGGCGGAACATGTGAGCATCCCTGCACACAGACCGATAAAACAGGTATATATCCGGGAGTTTGCCTGCCTGTGCCAGCACGGCAGACAGGTATGTTTTATCGATACAATAAAGGAGAGAGCATTATGAAAGGAGTAAAGATAATAAAGACCATCGATCCTCCATGGCCGTTTGAGGCATATGCTCATGTTATCCGGCCTCTCACCGAAGATGAAGGCGGGGGTTTTCTCATCACCTTCCCCGATCTTCCGGGCTGCATGTCCGACGGCGAAACGATTGAAGAGGCAATTGAAAACGGCAGGGATGCCTTTTTGGGGTGGATTTCCGCAGAGGCCGATATGGGCAGACCGATTCTTGCGCCCAGCTGGAGGCCGGAAGAAGACACAACGCCAAAAGTTTCCGGCAAGTTTGTGCAGAGGATACCCAGGACGCTCCATGCAAAACTTGTGAAACGGGCAAAACAGGAAGGCGTCAGCCTCAATACCCTTGTTCTCTCCCTTATCGCTGAAGGCATAGGCAAACGCCAAGCAACCGGGGTGTGACAAACGGCCACATAATTATGGCGACCTGATAAAGTACAACCGGAGGCCCGAAGACCTATCCAAGGAAATTGCAGACACATTGTCTGCAATTGCTGAAATAGCTGGAAAGTCAATACAGACGCTATCTCGCACAATTTCACTTTTAAAAACACCTCCTGAAATTCAGGTGGAAATCCGGGCAGGAAACCTCCCTGTTTCGCAAGGGTATCTCTTTGCTGCTAACCTTGATTGCCCCGATCTTATGAAGGCAGTGAAAGGGGAAAATAATAAGGGTTCAAGGAGTCAAGGGTTCAAGGGGGAAGGTGAAGCGATGAAGGCAGTGAAAGGTGAAAGGAAAAGAGGCAGGCTGAAGGAGCGGGGAGAATTATATAGACCTGTTCGGCTCCTATGGGTAAAAATCTCTTGCATTTCTATTCGGTTTGCAGGAAAATGAAAGAAAAGGGGCGGTATGACAGGGGTCAATCAGCTAAAGTTTTTTTGGTGGAGAGAAGGCGCAGTCCCTTTGTGGACTGTAAATTGAAAAATGTGTTAAGGCAAGACGTGACCCCATAGGTTTTCCCGCACTGAACATGGAGATTGAAAAAAATAAGAGGGCAGAATTGAAAGAGATAATTTTTTCGCTCCACGCTCGTTTACAAATGTCTTTGAGGGGTGCATCGGAGGAGGAAGTCATCAAGGCCGTAACGGCAGGACAATGGAAATCTGCTAAGCAGGGGAAGCTGTATTGACTTCAATAATGAAGCTCCGACAAACATGAAATTCTATAAGTTCAAGATTGTCGAGCCTATTTTTGCAGAGGAGGCGGAACGGATTGTGATTATTACCGTAAAAGTATATTATTCTAATACCGAGGAGGTGCAGAAATGAAAATTCAGTACGATGCGGAAGTAGACGCCCTTTATATAGAACTGAAATCACTTGAGCCCGGTACCGCCGAGAACAGAGAGTTGAGTGAAGACATCATAGCCAACTACGGCCCTGATGGAAAACTTGCAGGACTGGAAATACTTAACGCGAGCGCAGTGGTAGGCGAAACCCTCCAAAAAGTAATTGTAGAACTTAGCACTGTTCGGCGCGCAGTGGCATGAAAAATGTTGAAATAGTGGCGGTTCCTTCTTGAAGCGGAAAAGCTGCCGGGGTGATCAAGCAGGAAAAGTCGAAGTACAACGAAAAAGCTGAAAGGAGCGGAGAGTGGGTATCTTTGATATATGAATTTGGACACCGGATAAATGACTTTAGAACAATACATTGACAACACAAACAAACGCTATAAACTTGGTAATGCTACTGAGCATACCTTTCGTGGCGACTTGCAACAGCTTATTGAAAGTTTAGTTCCTGAAATTAGAGCAACCAATGAACCTAAAAGACAATCGTGTGGTGCTCCTGACTATATCCTTACCAAAAAAGACATTCCGATTGGATTTATTGAAGCCAAAGACATAGGCAATACTGATTTAGAGGGCAAAAAGGCAAACAAGGAACAGTTTGACCGATATAAAGCATCGTTAGACAACTTACTTTTTACCGATTATTTAGATTTTCATTTGTACCATGATGGACAATTCATTACCAGAATTGCCATAGGTGAATTAACCGACAAAGGCATAAAGCCCTTACCCGAAAACTT
>CAIJOT010000309.1 GCA_903822335.1 uncultured delta proteobacterium | reverse complement strand
TGATTTGTCCACAGATGAAAGGGTTGCCCTTCACATAGAGGACCATTACTATAACCGTACCGATGCAGGTGTCGTGTTTAAGCGTACAGACCGCTGGACAGGCAGTGAACAATACATCTATCATGGCAACGACGGCACAAGTATGCCATGGAACGACACAGCACAGTTGAATTATCTCAACCCTGAAGTTCGTGAGGCAATGATTCAGACAATTTTGCATGTTGCACGTAAGTTTCCCGTGATACGATTTGATGCGGCAATGACCTTAACGAAAAAGCATTACCAGCGACTCTGGTTTCCAGAGCCAGGCACTGGCGGGGCTATCCCAACACGTGCAGAATTCGGTCTCACAAAAAATGAGTTCAATAAGCTTATGCCCAATGAATTTTGGCGAGAGGTTGTGGACAGGATAGCAATAGAAGCACCGGATACACTATTATTAGCTGAAGCCTTCTGGTTGCTGGAAGGTTATTTTGTCCGTACCCTTGGCATGCACAGGGTTTACAACAGTGCCTTTATGAATATGCTGAGAGACGAGGATAATGCGAAGTATCGCACAGTTATGAAAAATACATTAGAATTCGATCCAGAGGTACTGAGACGATTCGTAAATTTTATGAATAACCCTGATGAACGGACTGCCGTGGACCAGTTTGGTAAAGACAACAAATACTTCGGCGTTTGCACGATGATGGTGACCATGCCAGGCCTACCTATGTTTGGACATGGTCAGATAGAAGGATTTGCTGAAAAGTACGGGATGGAATACCGTCGCGCATATTTGTTTGAACAGCCTGACCAGTATCTCATCCAGCGGCACGAACGGGAAATTTTCCCGTTACTGCACCGTAGGTATCTCTTTGCAGGGGTAGAACATTTTCTCCTCTATGACTTTTTCACCCCTCAAGGACAGGTAATTGAAGACGTGTTCGCTTACTCAAACAGATATGCGGATGAACAGGCACTCGTTGTATATCATAATAAAAACAACACCACACAGGGTTGGATCAGAACCTCCGTTGCCTTTTCAACGAAAACAGGACCAGAGGACAAACGAAGCTTGGTACATAAAACCCTTGGCGAAGGACTACAGTTTCGTTCAAGTCAAGGTTACTATACAATCTTTCGTGACCACATGACCAATCTGGAATTTATCAGGGAAAGCAAAGAACTTCATGAAAAAGGTCTTTATGTAGAACTGGGTCCTTATCACTGCCATGTCTTCCTTGACTTCCGAGAGGTTGAGGATAATACATGGAGCCATTATTCCCAACTCACAGAATACATGCATGGGCGAGGGGTACCGAACATTGAAGAAACATTGCAGGAAATGTTACTGCAACCCATACACCACCATTTCAGGGAGCTGGTGAATACCAATATGTTCCATAGGCTTATGGACGCTTACACTGCCATATCAAAGGAGCAAATAGAAAAACCGCCACAGGAGCTTATGGATGAAGTGGAAGATAAAGCTGTATTGCTCCTCCGTGAGATAAAAAACTATACCAATAGTGCTGGTAATGAGAAAATCATTGCACAAGAAATCAGGCGCTCTTTGGAAACCATTCTACAACTACCAAACCTCCAGAAGCGTTTCCCTCTGCCAGAATCGCGCGCATACAGGGAAGCACTACAATACCTGAATACGCATCTTCAAGACAATCAGGTTCTTTTAGAGGGGTTATTGGGCTGGTTATTCGTCTATGCTCCCTGGAAGATGATTGCTCAAGAGGTTGGTACAGAAGCACAGAGCCGAAACTGGGTTGATGAATGGCTTCTTGGCAGTATCATTGCCGATACGCTTCAAGGGATTGCTTTTGACCACCAGCCTGCGGTACAGACTGTAACAGCTATCAAACTTTTCACCATCTACCAACACTGGTTTCAGACAGCAGCCCACAACAGAGTATATCAGGTGATGGAATCATTGTTGAAGGATAACGAGATTCAACAGTTCTTACAAGTAAACCGTCATGAAAATGTTTTGTGGTTTAATAAGGAAGCCTTTGAGCAACTCCTGTTGTGGATGTTTCTCGTGGCAGTTGTGCAAATAAGTGTTGATCCTGTCCGAATATCATCTGACATAACAAAAGATATTATCAATTGTTATGGTATTGTAAAACAACTGCACAGAGCTTCTAAAAAATCAGGGTATCAGGTTGAAAAGCTACTCACTGCCCTGAAAACGTAATGGCACGTTTTTCAATATGAAAGAAATGATACGACTCTTTATCCAGAAACTTATCAGAAATCACAAATCATTGATTCTTAATGAGGCCCACCAAATCAATGGATTTATGAAGCTTTTAATGAAACAAAAGAATACAGGCATAAAATGGACAAAAGCAGAAAAAGACCAACTAAAAAATCATTTACGACATCTATCACTTTATATACCGGCATTAATTATCTTCCTCCTTCCTTTCGGTTCCCTGTGCATTCCCGTTCTCGCTGAGATCCTGGAACGAAGAAACAACCTCCGCAATCAAAATAAAGAATCCATTTCTAAAGAAAATCCATGTGATAGCCAATAATTTGATACACCATACTATCACCACATTTGTTCAGGCCATCAAATTTTTACTATTTACTATTCACTATCAACTATCTGCTGCTTTCTAAATTTCCAGCCAGGAATCTGAATATAAGACCTGTCCGAGGAGGACTTTGGCTGTTTTCACATAAACCACCTTTTCCTTGGACAACCCTGATATATCAATATTCTCTCCATCCATTACCTTATAGACAAGGGCTTCAAGCTCGGGCATCTTTCCTTTTGCAATGGATTTCAACTCCTCATCAAAAGCATCCACAATAGCAGAATACATGCCATACCGCTTAAGCATTATCATGTAAGTCCTGTTCAGGATTCCACGAAGATGGGTTGGGACTCCGTTGGATACATTAGAAAGGCCACAGGTTGATTTACAGTTGGGAGCAAGTTCGCCGAGCATCATAGCGAATTCAGTGCATCCCTGAACCTGAACCTGCTGGCTGTTTATGGGGAGCACAATGGGGTCAAGCCATATGTCTTCTTCGGGTATCCCGTATCCTGCTGCATCTGCGATAAGCTGAGCGGCAAGCAATCCCCTTTCGTTTGCATCCCTCGGAATGCCTTCAACTCCAAGGGTGAGCCCGATAAACGAGGCATTATAATGCTTCGCAAGGGGCATTAAGGCTTCAATCCTCTCTGGGCGTGCCGAGATAGAGTTAATAAGCGCCTTTCCCTTGTGCACACGTAACCCTGCTTCAATAGCCTCTACATTTGTGGTATCAAGGGAGAGGGGAAGGTCAACTACTTCCTGAACGATTTTCACAACCCATTCTATAAGCTCAGCCCCTGCCTTTCTCGCAGGCCCAAGATTGATATCAAGCAAATCCATACCGGCTTTGGCTTCTGACAGTGCCATTTCCCTGATAGGGACAGGATTTTTTTCCTTAAAGGCTTCACCAATCTTTTTTGACATAACATTTAGGTTTTCTCCAATCAAGACCACTGTAACCCCCTTCGAACCTCAATTCAGCTCTTCTGCATCCTTAAATATGCCGGTATATGAGCAGCTTCACGTGGACCGACAAGTATTTCCCATTCAGGCAGTTCCTCTTCGAGGTCTCCAAGAATCGCAGCAGCATAGCCAGGTATAATCACCTTCTTATGCTGCACCTTATCGGTGATGCCACATTTTTTAATAAACGCCCCCACTGCATCACCCACAAACTTACCTGCTGCCCAGGCTGTCATTACCGATAAACCCTCTGTATCCATTACGCAAAGCCAGCTCGGGATACGAGAATTTTCTATTTCACCGCTCACGATAAAATAGGTGAGGGAGAAATTGCACGTAACAAGGACGGGCGATTTCTCATCTGGATTATTGATAGGGTAAATGCCTTCCTGAGTGGTCATAGGTCTCTGCGGGTCTGTATAGATGTTCAACCTTTGGAGGAGGAGGGGGAAGATGCTTTCCCCTTCAAAATCACTCATCACAATAATGCCTGCATATTTTGCCACAAAGCACGATGCAATAAGTGTTTCTTTCATCGGATTGTCTGTCATCTCCGAAGGAAATACTATAGTCGGAAAACCAAAAGGTTTATATTTGCCCATAAGGGCTGCCCGTCTTATGATGATTTGCTCCTGAAAGCCTTCTTTTATCGCACGTGTTGACGTGTCTATCACAAGGTCTTTTAATCCCATACCATTCAACTTCTCCACAAGACTTGCAACCTCTTCAAGCCCTTCACCTTTTACCGCAAGAGGGCACGCATAGTCCTTTGCCAGAGCGCCGAAGGCTTCATGATTATCTATTGTCGCGGCGTAGATGAGAGGTTTCTTTCCCTTTGAAATCTCAAGGGCTTCCTTCATTATAGACGGATCATAAGACATGAGAATAATGCTATACGGCTCATTGCAGGCTTTTTTCACAAGTTCTATAAACCGCTCTTTGTTCCCCGTCTCTTTCAAGGCAACGAGTTCAGGTCTGAGTGTCAAACCAACTCTCTCATATTGAAATTGGGCAAGCTTTGAGAACCGTTTATTCACTTCCCCATCATCCATGCTGTCCATAATAAGTATTGCAAAACCTGGTTTATTGAAAAATGTCTTTTCATGCCTGAACAACACAGTCTCGCCGCCAATCTTTACCTCATAATCACCAGTCCCTATTACAACCTGTCTTATAGGCGGGGCACTTGCTTCCGATAGTTGTCCCCTTGCAGCGGGTGTGACATGAGGGCATGCATCAAGTTCAGCCTTACCCGCTGCAAGCGCCATGGCAAAGGCAAGGCATGTCGGGTATTTACATTCTCCACAGTTGGTTTTTGGAAGTAACTTGAAAATCTGAATTCCCGTTAACGCCATATAATCTCCCCTTTTCCTTTTAGATATCTTTTCTAAAAAATGTGAAAGTAAACAACCACTTTCGTTATTGGAAGAGAGATCTTCCATGGTATGAAGACTCTTTCCATGCTACATTTTTGCTATGGATTATAAAAAATTTCATCATATAAAGCAAGCAAGTGTATAAATCTGCCTATGGATGGGTTTGAGCAACAAGCCGTCAAGCGGCTTCCCCATTATCAGGACTTGGAATAATTGGATAAACGATTTTTATCTGGGGAGAGAGGGTCTTATCTTTACGGCCTGTTGCTCAAACAACCTTTTAATTCCTCTTTCGGTAAAAGCCGAAAGATTTTTTACGAGTCGCGACTTCGAGCATTTCTTGGGTACCCTGCCGATAAGCTGAAATGGGCCTGCGATCAGGTCGCGTTTAGGCCAATTTTCATGTTCGAAGACCAGGTCAAGTTTGAAAATTGAATGGAAGCGAATCGA
>CAIJOT010000308.1 GCA_903822335.1 uncultured delta proteobacterium | reverse complement strand
GATGAGCCAAGTATCGGGCTTCATCAGAGGGACAATGAGAGGCTCCTTGCCACACTGAGAGCACTGAGAGACCTCGATAATACGGTTATTGTGGTGGAGCACGACCACGATGCGATTGTCTCAGCAGATTACGTGATTGACCTTGGACCTGGCGCCGGCGAAAACGGGGGAAAGCTTGTGTTTCAGGGCACTCCGGTTGAGCTTGGAAAACATACCGATTCAATCACAGGTATGTACATATCGAACAGATTAAGCATAGCAATACCAAACCAGAGGAGAGAACCAAAGGGTTTTCTCAGCATAAAAGGGGCAAAAGCAAACAATTTAAAAAATATCAATGTGGATATACCCCTCGGGATTTTTACCTGCATCACAGGCGTCTCAGGCTCGGGCAAAAGTACGCTTCTTGTGGATACACTGTACCCCCTTCTCAAGCAGAAATTATACCGATCAAAGGAGAGGGCAGGAGAAACAGAGGGCATCACAGGGTTTGATGCGATAGACAGGGTAATAGATATAGACCAATCCCCCATAGGAAGAACACCAAGGTCAAATCCTGCAACATATACAGGCCTATTTACCTACATCAGGGAACTTTTTACAAAACTTCCTGAATCAAGGATGAGGGGGTATAAGGAAGGGAGGTTCAGTTTCAACGTCAAAGGCGGAAGGTGTGAGACATGCGCAGGCGAAGGCTTCGTAAAGATTGAGATGCAATTTCTCCCCGATATCTATATAGTCTGCGATGTGTGCAAGGGCAAGCGTTACAACAGGGACACCCTTGAAATAAAATACAGGGGTAAAAGCATATCCGATGTCCTTGAGATGACCGTGACCCAGGCTATTGAATTCTTTGATTCGCTACCCCTCATAAAAAACAAATTAAGGGTGCTGAACGAGGTAGGCCTTGGATACATAAGACTCGGGCAGGCAGCAACCACGCTGTCCGGAGGGGAGGCACAACGGATAAAGCTTTCAAGGGAACTGTCCAAGCGGGATACAGGGAAAACATTATACATCCTTGATGAGCCCACTACAGGATTACACTTTGCCGACATAGAGAAACTTCTCCGTGTCCTGTTTGAACTCGTGGACAAGGGCAATACTGTGATCGTGATTGAACATAACATGGATGTGATAAAATGTGCGGATTATATTATTGATTTAGGTCCTGAGGGAGGAGAGAAGGGTGGTAATATCATTGTAAACGGCAAACCAGAAGAGGTGATATTGACGGCATCAAGTTATACCGGCATGTTCTTGAAAAGATATTTAAACGGGGCAAGACCATGAAAAAGGTTATTGTAATACCAGCCAGGTATGCATCCACAAGACTTCCTGGCAAACCATTAAGAGAAATACACGGGAAACCCCTCATCCAGTTGGTATTTGAGAGAGCGAAGGAATCCCGATTAAAAGACAGCATACTTATTGCCACAGATGACAAACGAATAATGGATGTAGCACAATCGTTCGGTGCCGATGTTGTGATGACAAACCCGGCTTGTGCGAGCGGGACTGACAGGGTCCACGAAGCGATACAAGGGAAAGATGGGGATATCATTGTGAACCTTCAGGGCGATGAACCTCAGATAAGGGGAGACATGATAGATGCTGTTTTTTCTGTGATTGAAAAAGAGCATCTCAATATGGCGACGCTCTGCTGTCCTTTAAAGAATGAGCATGAATATAGGGATCCCAACACGGTGAAGGTCGTCCTTGACCGATCAGGCTTTGCCCTCTATTTCTCAAGGTCTCCTATACCATACTTAAAAGGCTTTACTAATTTCGAAAATAAAACCCGCACCTCGAAACCCGCAACTCGAAACTTTATTTACAAGCACATAGGCATGTATGGTTTTACGAGGACATTTTTATCACAGTTTGTTTCTATGAAAAAGGGTGAACTCGAAGAGGCAGAATCCCTTGAACAACTCAGAGTCCTGGAGAATGGTTACAAAATAAAGGTATTCATCACCACATATGATGGTCTCGGGATAGACACAGAAGAAGACCTGAAAAGATTTATTCAGCATCTGAAAGATAAAAAGTCACTTCGTTAATAAGAATTCGCTGTCATAGATAGTACTATGCTGCAACCGATACATCATTTTCCAATCCTCTGCTCAGGAGAGATATTCCTTCCGCACTCCAGACTCCATTCCCGACCATACATAAGGATTCGAATCGTTTGATGTGCAATGGCGGAGACCTGCACAGATGTTCGGACAGTGCACATCATCTCCTATGATGCTGGAGCACACGATTCTTCATCCAAGTATGGTTACACCCGGTCATTTCGTAGTCGTGCTTCAGGAAAACCTCTCCTTATTCAAAAAGGAGTTGTGTTACAGACGAGCGGCATTGCGGAGTGGAGCGAAGAAAAGCCAGTGATGTTCCCGGCAAGGTAGAGAGCCCCCTGGAGCGAAGCGGTAGGGGGATGGGGGGAAGCGCTTGCCGGAAAGAACAGCACAGATGCTTTTCTCTCCATGGAGCACGAGCCCGAGGAAGTAATATAACTCCTTATGAACATATTTACGGGAATGGAGTGCGGAAGCACGAAGGGAATCTCCTTTCTCAGGTTCGAGAAGAACAGCAATTGAACTGTAAAGGTATTTGCAGGACAGGACACTGGCTAACAAGTCATAGAACTGTGGGAATCTATCCAGCTTGCACAGCGAGCGAGAGGGGGGCGACCCCCTTACGGGGACAGGCGCAAGCCCCGGTAATAGATATTATTTTGTAAAGCTTTTGAAAAATTGTGAGAAAAAAGATTTGACAGGTCCTTTAGCTTCAGGCACTTTATCTAATTTGAATAACGTCACATCTTCTGCAATCCCCGACTTTTCCTCGACGACCATGCTCACTTTCTGCCAGTCCACCCGATTGGAAATCCCATATTGCTCTATAAGCACTCTCGTCTCGTCATTGAAGTTATTTACCTTCCTATAGGCATCCCTGTGCACCTCAAGAAATGCCCTGCCTTCCTTTGTCACCGCGACCTTCACAGGGCGGTATATGATTTCGCCTTCAATATTGCTCTCAACCTTTTCAAAAAACTTCTCCATATGGGCGGGATAAACCCTGATGCAGCCATGACTGCTGAAGGTATACACAGTAGAGGGCCATATTGTCTCATGAATCATGATACCAGGCATTGATGTCTTCACCGCATATCGTCCAAGAGGATTATCAGGCCCCGGCGGAACACTGACTAAGATTTCCTTATCCTCCATATCCATTTCCAGTTGGATGGATTCAGGCACATACCATGTGGGGTCTTTTTCTTTTGCCATAACCTTGAATTTCCCCTCAGGGGTTCTCCAGATTGGCTTCCCTCTCGACAAGGACTTGCCAAGGCCTACAGGGAAGGCAATTTCAAGTGTATTGTTTTTAAAAAAATAGAGCATTCTATCCGGGATGTTTATGATAATACCATTCTCTATCGACATGGGGATTATTTTTCTCGTGTTTACTGTGAGTCGTTGCCCGGGCAGTAACCGCTTTTTCACATCCAGGTTGTTTTGCTTCACAATAGCTTTTAAACTCACCCCTAATTTTGCACTGATAAGCTCAATATAATCACCTTTCGCAACGATATATTCAGTTTCTCCACCAATAATGGGATTTGACATGGTAATACACGGAAAAAGCACTAAAAATAAGATAACAGGAAGAGATTTCATCAATGTTTTGCTACACCCCTCTGTAATCGAAAAATTGGTATGTATTGTTGTGAATGCCGAAGGGGGGGCTTGAACCCCCATGTCCGCAAGGGACACCGGATTTTGAGTCCGGCGCGTCTGCCAGTTCCACCACTCCGGCTTACGGTAAGAGAATAACAAAAGCGCT
>CAIJOT010000307.1 GCA_903822335.1 uncultured delta proteobacterium | reverse complement strand
TCGGGCGTGCATCATCTCCGGTACGCCGTACGTTATAGGAGTTGCCCGGTAATGGACACAGAGGGAGAAAGGTCTTGAAGTTACAAAGCGGAACAACGATGTACAACGGCAAACCGTATGTGAAAGCATACACGCAATTCGAGCATGTTGACACCGGTTCCTTCTTTCCGCAGTTAGCATACTGTGGTAACACCACGAATAGCAGCTTGCAAAGAAACCTTTCCTCATCTTCCGTCGCACTTCGGCCACGGACGCAATGGAAGGCGTCATTGGCCTCGTGCTCTGCAGGGCACATACACAATACGGATGGTTCGAAAGGACCTTTCCAGGGGGATGCACCTATGGTCTGATCAGACATATGAAAAAAAGAGGGTAGAAAAAAACTGAACCAAAAAATATGTTGACTTTTATCATAGCAGTATGGATTGGTGCGACCCGGCACCGAGCCTGGTACCCCGCGATTATGGCCGATGAGCTGAAGTATGCCTGCGGCTAGGCCGCGGTTAGGCCAATCTTATTTGTCCGAAGACCAGCGGCAAGTTAGAAGATTGAGCGGAAGTGAATCGTTGCAAGGGTAAAGCGCGCGCAGCGGAGCAGGGAGCAAAACAGTGTTCTGGCGTAAAATCTGTTTGAGCAACAGCCCGTCCATCTCCGACCCCATTTCTTCATGATTTTCTCGAAGCATTCCTGAGCCAACTCTCTATTTCCTTCCTCTTACTAAAAACGAAAAGTGCGGAAACAATAAGGAGCATGCCGATGGCGAGATTCATGAAATCCTGCTGCGCTCTTATGAAAACACCTGATGCAAACACACTGCCCAATACATATAACCATATAAAAACTCGTATCATAAATCAAACACCTCATGCATTTTTTTGTTCTGCCTCAACCTTCTCTCTTTAGAAGAACCATTGGAGGGCAGGTCTTGCATTATCAGTTTTTTCCTCACCGCACCTTGAAAAGCAGCTACCAACTCAAAAACGTCTGTTTCGTCTATATCGTGATATGAGCTATAAACCATCAGCTATGAGCGGCTATATCTTTACCCCCCACTTTGTATAAAAACATTCTAACCCTTTGATTTATTGAATACAAACACTTTTTTGCTATTTTTCAGCTATATTATGAAGTTGCGACAACCATGCGTCACTCTTTGATCGTTATGATAAACCTATCAGAAATATCTGATAATTCTGCCTTTCCCTCGACAGCGTTTATCCATAAGCAGTAGAAACCGCAGGCCATCCGGGAACGGATATGCCGGTGAGTAAGGGGAGATCCTCTGCGGGCAAAATTGAGGATTTCAAGGATAGGGGGGGATGCTGTGTAACTGCTTGATAAAATTGGTGGAGCTGAAGGGGATTGAACCCTCGACACCTTGACTGCCAGTCAAGTACTCTCCCATCTGAGCTACAGCCCCACTGATATTTTTATAACAGCATGTTGTGAATATGTCAAACAATTTCACAGTCATGCTATGCGCATAGCGCTCAGCGCAAAACGTTTTCTTTTAACAGGCGTTTTAGTATTTTCCCCGAAGCGGTCTTCGGGAGTGTTTCTTTAAACTCAATATATTTTGGAATCTTGTACTTTGCAAGTTTATCTTTCAGGTATCTGTAGATATCATCTGGCGGAAGCGTCTGTCCATCTTTTAAAACTATAAAAGCTTTGCCCACTTCCCCCCACTTTTCATCTTCTACACCCATTACAGCCGCATCAAGGATTGACGGGTGGCTGAAGAGTACCTTTTCTATCTCTGCGGGGTATACGTTTTCGCCGCCGCTTATAAACATATCCTTTTTCCTGTCTACAATATATACGAATCCTTCCTTATCTACCCTCGCAAGGTCACCGGTATAGAGCCAGCCACCTTTTATCACTTCGTCCGTCAGGTCTTTTCTCTTCCAATATCCGCTCATCACAATGGGACCCTTTACAATAATCTCTCCAATTTCGCCGGATTTTACCGGTTTCCCCTGTTCATCAACAATCCTGACTTCACCATGAAATATAGGCTGTCCCACAGAGCCCATCTTTTCCCTTGCCATTTCCATGGGCAGCCAGAAAAGGGTGGATGCCTCTGTAAGGCCATATATCTGGGAGACAATTAAACCTTTTTCTGCAAGTGTCTTGAGAAGAGTAACCGGTACCCTTTCTCCTCCTGTAAAACAACATTTGAGAGAGCTTACATCATACTTCTCGATGTCGCACTCTTCGAGAATGAAATTATATACAGTTGCGGGCAATTCCAGTATTGTTACCCTGTGCTTCTGGATTGTTTCGAGGATTTCGCGGGGACGGAATCTTTTCTTGACAATGATTGTCCCGCCCCTATACAGGACAGGCGCCATTTCTACTATGAGTCCGCCTGAATGGAATAGGGGCCTTCCTATTATGGCTATATCGTTTTTTGTCAAATCGAAAAACATATTTGCATTTAATACATTGAAGAATGTTTTTCTGTGGGAAAGCATGGCGCCTTTTGGAAGACCGGTTGTGCCTGAAGTATACATGACGACATGGGGGTCATTGACCCCTGCAGACCAGGAAGTCTCAGGTTCAAACTCCGGAAATGATGCGATTGAAGTTTCATAGTCCATTGTCCATGAAGGGACTGCCTGGCTGTTATTGACCTCTCCCACTGCACAGGATATGTTCATGTCTATATGCATCTTTTTTCGTAACATATCAGCATTGTCCATGAATTCATCTTCAAAAATCACCACATTTGACCCACTATCCTTTATAATAAATTCAAGCTCAGGTAATGTGAGCCGCCAGTTAAGCGGCACAAGCACCCCGCCGATTTTCGATAAGGCAAAAAATATTTCCGCATACTGTTTGCAGTTATGGAGCAGGACAGCAACCCTATCGCCTTTTTTAACGCCGATATGTAAGAAAAAATGTGAGAGTTTATTGACACGCCTGTTTAAGTCAGCATAACTATACGGAACATCTTCAGATATAATCGCAGTCTTATCCGGCTGTATCTGTGCCCATCTCCTTATCCAGTCTCCAACATTTATTATGTTATCATGCATCTCTTTCTATGCCCCTTTGGCATATTTTGTATACAATATTTCGGTTGTTTTTGGAAGAGTATTTATGTCAGGCGTGAGTATTTACCAGCCTATAGTAAGTCTGGAATACCCCTTATATCTTGTAATATATGGGTGGCCTCTGCTTTTTGAAAGTCTTCCTTTTTTGTTCTCCCTGTGAGAACCCCAACGGTTTGCATTACCAAGGCTTTGCCAGCCATTATATCTGTAGGATGGTCTCCTACCAACAGCGCTTCTTCCGGAAGGATATTGAGAACACGCAAAGCTTCAACCACATGGGATGGGTCAGGCTTGACATATTGTATATCTTCCCGTGTCACAATGCCATCAACGTACGTATCCATATCGGGAAATACTTTTTTGAGCGCATCAAGACAATTTCTCGTTATTATTCCTACTTTTATACCTTTGTCTCTCAAATGTTGTAACACGCCTCTCGTATAGGGATAGACATCCTTCCCCTCTGCGGCCTCAAGCTCGAGGACTCTCAGCCTCTCAAAGGCTTCGTGTCTGAAATTCGTGTTCCCCTTACCAGGCTTTTTTTCTATTTCGTAGATCATTTCTATGATGAAATACCCTTCGAATACCTTTATCTCTTCTTCTGTAACATACTTCCTTGCAATGTTCACTATCTCAGTTTTCAGATAGTCAAAGTTCAAGGTCAACTCTGTGAGTGTGCCGTCAAAATCGAATATCACGCCTCTAATCATGCTCTATCAACCAGCCTTTATACATTACACAATTGTTATGGGAATATTCAACAGCCGCTTTTGGTTCAAAACGTTTAAAGAGCGGTACGGATTACGCGCTCCGTGTTTAAACCCGAAACCTGTAACCCGCAACCGTAATGTCAGAACTTATGGAAGATCTATCCTTTTCACACTAATAATGTTTGGTTGTGATTGGATCTCCCTGATTACATTGTCCTCTACTTCCTTGTCAACGTCCAGGAGTGAAACTGCAAGTCCTCCTACACTCTCTCTTCCAAAATGCATATCACCTATATTGATGCCACGGATAAAGAAGACATTGGCAATACTCGCTATCACGCCTGGTTTATCATGGTTGTACACAAACAGCATGTGTCCCCTCAGGTCTGCTTCGAGGTAAATATTGTTTACCTTTACAAGTCGTGGCTCTTTTTTTCCGAAGAGTGTTCCGTATACCGTGTTCTCGTTTTTCTCACCCTTTACCGTTATTGCAAGGAGTGATGTGAAGTCTTCATGTTCCCCCATCTTTGTCTCTTTTATCTTGACCCCTCTACCCTTTGCGATGATTGGGGCATTCACATAATTGACCCCTTCAAGCTGTTGTGAGAGGATGCTTTTAATAATGCCCTGGGTGAGAATTTTTGTCTCAACCTGAGATATTGTCCCCATATACTGAATCTCTATTTCTCCTATAGGGAAGTCTGTTATTGCGGAGACGAGGGTTCCAAGATACTCCGACAGCCTGAGATACGGGCCTATCTGTTTCGCCACCTCCATTGATACCGGAGGAGCGTTGACACTATTCTTGATAACGCCGTGGAGAAAAAATTCCACTATCTGGTTTGCGATATCAATAGCAACTTTATCCTGGGCCTCTTTTGTTGATGCGCCGAGATGAGGCGTACATACTGTCTTGTCTGATAACACGAGGGGGTTATCTTTTAGTGGTGGTTCCTCATCAAAGACATCGAGGGCTGCACATGATACATGGCCCTTTTCGAGGGCATCGAGAAGGTCCTTCTCATTCACTATCGGACCTCTTGCAACATTCAGAATGATTACACCTTTTTTCATCTTCGCTATTGCATCTTTATTGATAAGGTTCCTTGTTTCCTTGACGAGCGGTACGTGGGCTGTTATGAAATCACTTTCTTTCAAAAGCGTATCGAAATCAACGAGCTCAATGCCCTTTTTCTCTGCAAAATCCTTGGGCACAAAGGGGTCATATGAGATTACCCTCATTCCGAGTGCCAAAGCTTTTTCAGCAACAATTAAGCCGATGTTTCCTATACCGATGACACCAAGGGTTTTGCCATAAATCTCAATCCCCATGAGTGCCTTCTTTTCCCATTTCCCCTGTTTCATTGTTCTATCTCCAATGGATATTTTCCTTGCCGCTGCAAACATGAGGGCGATAGTGTGCTCTGCTGCTGCAAGGGCGTTACCCTGGGGGGTATTCATTACGATAATACCTTTCTCTGTTGCAGCTGATACATCCACATTGTCTACCCCTATGCCTGCTCTTCCGATTACTTTGAGCTTATTTGCCTTTTCTATGATCTCCTTTGTCACCCTTGCAGTGCTTCTCACAATCAATGCGTCATAATCGCCTATTATTGCCTGTAGCTCTTCATTTTTTAGACCTGTCTTCACATCCACAGATAGTTGATTGGACTTCAGTATTTCTACGGCTCTATCAGATAATTGGTCTGCTATGAGGATTTTCATATTTTTCTCCTTTTATAGGTCCTTTAAGCACTCGAGTGCCTTGGCAACACCTACACCCATCTGGAACTTATAACCCAAATCTTTTAATGTGAACTCGAGGGCTGATATAGCAGTGATTACGTCATATTTATCGGCATAACCGAGGGTAGCGATTCTAAAGATTTTACCCTTGAGTTGATCCTGCCCGCCGGCACCTGTTACTCCATATTTTTTCCACAATGATTTGTAGATTGCCTGCCCATCTATGCCTTCCGGCGCCACAATGGCAGTGACAGCCGCACTCGGGGTCTTCGCAAAGATTTTAAGACCTAATGCCATTGCTCCTTCACGGGTTGCCTTTGCGAGGATGTCGATCCTCCTGTAAACGTTCTCAAGCCCTTCTTCTTTAATCATTCTTAAGGATTCTCTAAGGCCTACTATGAGAGAAATTGCGGGAGTGAAATTCGTCTGGTTCTTCTGCAAATTTGCAAATTCCTTGGCCCAGTTGAAATAGAATTTAGGGAGTTTTGACTTTTTGTTAAATTCCCATGCCTTATCACTGACTCCAGCAAAGGCCAGCCCTGGCGGTAGCATGAGGGCCTTTTGAGAGCCGCCTACTAAAACGTCTATATTCCATTTATCCTGTGGCAATTCGAACACGCCGAGCCCTGTGATGGCATCCACAACCATCAGCGTATCAGGATAGTTCTTTACAATGTCTGCTATCTCTTTTACAGGGAATTTTGCACCTGTTGAGGTTTCAGTGGCCTGTATATAAACCCCTTTTGCATCGGGATTGTTTTTCAAAGCCTTTTCTATATCAGCAGGGTCCATTGCATCTCCCCACGGAATTTCTATGGCTATTGTCTCAACACCATAGGCTTTACAGATATTGGCCCATCTATCACCAAACTTCCCGCTTCTCACCACTATTGCCTTATCACCAGCGGACAACATGTTTGTCACTGATCCTTCCATAGCCCCTGTACCTGAAGATGCAAAAATTAACACCTCGTTTTTTGTTTCGAAAAGGTATTTCAGGTTTTCTCTCACCTCTGCCACGATAGATTCAAAAAGCGGATTTCTGTGATGGATTATTGGTTCGGCCATTTTTAAAAGTACTTCGGGCGGTATTTGTGTTGGTCCCGGAGCAAGTAAATATCTTTTCTGCATAATATCCCTCCTTCTTTTTAATTAATCTGACATTATTACCAGATTACCGTTAAAAACGTCAAGAGAAATATTAAAAAATTGTATACAAAAGTTCGACATCATCAAGGTTGTCAATAATGACTACTCATTGTTATTTGACATACTATGTGTTATATTTCGAATATGAAAAGAACCTATTTTGACCACGCATCAACTACCCCCGTAGACAGGACTGTTCTGGATGCCATGGAGCCTTATTTCATTGAGCACTTTGGCAACCCATCGTCTATCTTATTGGAAGAGGGCGGTATTCCTCATCAGGTGGTTGATGAGTCAAGAGAGAAGGTAGCCTTGTTGATTGGGGCTGAAAAGGATGAGATTGTCTTTACATCATCCGCCACGGAGTCAAACAATCTCGCTATTAAAGGGTTGGCACTGGGAAACAAAAACAGGGGGAAGAGAATCCTCTTCTCTGATGTGGAACACTATTCGGTCATCAATCAGACAGATTTCTTGAGGGGGATCGGTTTTGAGATTGACTTTATCAGGGTAGACAATGACGGTTTGCTCGATATGGACGATCTAAAGAGGAAGGTTACAGAGAATACGATACTTGTCTCTTTAATGCATGCGAACCTTGAAATAGGAACTATTCAACCCGTTCAGGAGGTAGCCTCCTTCCTTAAGGAAAGGAATATCCTCCTCCATTCTGATGGCGCTGCTACATGCGGTATAATACCGGTCAGTGTGAAAGACCTGAATGTGGATACGATGACCATATCCCCTCACCAGTTCTATGGCCCGAAAGGGATAGCAGCCCTTTACATCAAGAAGGGTGTGAGGGTTGCATCCTTAATACAAGGTGGCTATCAGGAGATGGGATACAGGGCTGGCACTGAAAATGTACCAGCTATCGTGGGATTCGGCGAAGCCGCCCGGGTTGCTATGGAAGAGATGGAAAAAAGGGCACAACACCTGACTTCGCTTTCCAAACTGTTACGGGAGGGGATTACATCTTCTATAGACTATATCCATTTCACCGGTCACCCTACACAGAGGTTGCCGGGCCATGTAAGTTTCTGGATCGAATTTGTAGAAGGTGAGTCTTTACTCATGTGGCTTAATTTAAACGGCGTTGCTTCGTCAAGCGGCAGTGCGTGTTCTTCAAATGTGCTGGCGGTTGATGAGACGGGACTCAAGGCTTCCCATGTACTTACCGCTATCGGGGTACCACCGGAAATCTGTCACGGCTCCATCACCTTCAGCCTTGGAAAAGACAACACGATGGAAGAAGTAGAACACGTGCTTTCTGTTATGCCGGGGATAGTGAAAAGATTGAGGGATATGTCTCCCCTTTATGAGGCATTCAAGAAAACCGGGAAGAGGGGTTAACCCTGGACCTTACAATAGAGGAGGTATGTAATGCCACAAGGACCTTATAGCGATAAAGTGATGGACCATTTTATGAATCCAAGGAACATGGGTGAGATAGAGGATGCAGATGCCGTGGGAGAGGTTGGTAATCCTGCCTGTGGTGATGTGATGAAACTCTATTTAAAGATTGAAGATAATAAGATTGTGGATGCCAAGTTCAAAACCTTTGGGTGTGGCGCTGCGATTGCGTCGAGTAGTATTACCACTGAGCTGATTAAGGGTAAAACCGTTGATGAGGCCTTGAAACTGTCAAATGAAGCGGTGGCAGAAGCCTTGGGTGGGTTACCCCCTGCAAAACGACACTGTTCTGTCCTTGCAGAAGATGCGCTCAAGAATGCTATCGAAGACTATAAAAAGAGAAAGGGACTGACGTAAGCCTTTAAATGTTCGAAATAATAGTGAAAACATCAAATAGAGTAGAGGCAAAGAATATTACCGATGAATTAGAAAGGGTGGTAAGGGGGAAAGATGGAAGCATCCTGCACTTATATACTCCCCATACCACGTGCGGTCTTTTGATTAATGAAGATGCTGATCCAAATGTGATGAAGGATATTTTAGAAGCCCTCGAACGGATCGTGCCAGGGAATTATCCATACAAACACCTCGAAGGGAATGCCCATGCCCATATTAAGTCTTCGATGATCGGGTGTTCGATCATGGTGCCATTTTCTGAAGGCAAGCTCAGGCTCGGGACGTGGCAGGGTATATTTCTCATGGAGTTTGATGGCCCGAGGGAGCGGAAGGTAATTGGAACACTTGTATAAATACCCCACTTCTACATCAACCCATCCACTGGAGGCAAAGATGAACATGTGTATGATTATCCGAAGAATTTTCATATGTCTTGTGTTAATCCTCATGGTAAGTGTCCCGCTTTATGGCAAGGATGAAAAGCCAAAAGAACCCGGGGTGTATATAAAAACTGGAAAAGCATTGAAAAGACTTATGCCCAATATAGTTTTCAGCGAGGAAGGGATTCTTTTTGTAGAGTCCAATAATCCCCCGCATTTTTTCTTAAAAGATGTGGGATATTTTGTTATCTATGGTAAATACGATATGCAGGTGCTTACCATAAACCCATTACTCTTTGCCCTGCAATCTCCTATTGGGAAGATGCGATATATCTTTGGTAAGGGCATAGAGTTTGAAATGAAAAAAAGGGTGGATGACTTATATACCATCAAGCCCAAAGGGCTATTAGGAAGAGGTTATTTCAGTCTCTGGATAAACGACACTGCGTGGGATTTTATTGTTGAGTAAACCTGCCGCTATCGTCCTGTCCTGCTAATACCCTTACGGTTCAATTGCTGTCCTTCTCGAACCGGAGAAAGGAGATTCCCTTCGCACTCCACAGGTTGTTGCCAAAATAGATTTTACGCCGGAACACTATTTTGCTCCCTGCTCCACTGCGCGCGCTTTACCCCCACCCGCAAGCGGGTACCCGGCTTTGCTTCCTTTCAATTTGGAAGCTCGCCACAGGCGAAGCTTCCTGGAAAGGAATGGAGTGCTATTACTATTGTCTCCCAGTCGAACTTGCCACTGGGCTTCAGACAGCGATACGGTTTCATTGCGAACGAAGTTGAGCAACAATTGGCCTAACCGCGGCCTAGCCGCAGGCACACTTCAGCGCTTGAAGTCGCGACTCGCAAAAAGTTCTTCCGATTTTTTGCCTGAAAAACACCCAATGGGCGTTTGGGCAACAGCCCGTCTATTCCCGACCATCACCCGCAAGCGGGTACCCGAGAATCGCTCCACTGAAACGGGCAAACTTGCCCTGCTTTCAGCGGGTCTTCGGACATACCCGTTTCCCCTTCGGGACGTTTCACATCTTCTAAGTATGGTAAAGCGGCCATTTTGTGATGTCGTACTACAGGGAACTCCCTTTCTCTTTGAAATGTAAAGAACCGTTAGGGACAGGACATTAGCATTTGACCTTTTCTTCCTGTAATCTTGTTTTTGCTATTCCCCTTTGACATAAAATACTTCAAGCGGTAATGGTTTCCCAATCAAAATCTCATTGACATTTGTTGAGTACAATATCACAATAGAATAAAAAGGTTACATAAAGAGGAGGAAAGAGGGGTTGGCAGAGGAGTTATTGAATAACTGAAGGATGTCCCCCATATCGAGGAAGATGGAATGTATAGTGATAGTAGGGATAATGAAAAACGCTACAATGAAAGGTCTGATCGCATTTGATTTTGGGAGCTCTGTAAAGAGTAAACAGCCTGTTGAAAAACTCTTCATAAATTGTCACTATTCAGTATGTCTATATGGTAGAATATCCTTATTCCATAAGCACGGAGGACATATTGTTAGGAGAAAAACAACGAAGCGAACCGATGTTCTATTATATCAAATTAG
>CAIJOT010000306.1 GCA_903822335.1 uncultured delta proteobacterium | reverse complement strand
GTTTTTCCTCTGCCTTCCAATACTCGATCCGCTCCCTGATAAAGCCGATCCATTTGTCAACATCGGCAGCCTTGAACCCTTTGGACACCATCTCTTTCTTGTAACCGGCCATCATAGGCCCCACAGCCTTTATCCATCTTTCTGCTTCTGTCTCGGGCAGAGATATCAATTGGCCGTTCTCCTTCTTAAAGGCATCCAGTCCCTCAATATCCATTTCATTCCAGAGGCGCGACTGGGCATCCTGCGTCTCTGCAGAGACCTCCATGAAGATTTTTTGAATGTCAGGAGGCAAGGAATCCCACTTGGTTTTGTTCATCACAAAGTAAAAGGTGTAACCGGTACCGAGCCGCCACGACGTGGTGACGTTTCTGACGACCTCTGCGAACCTCCAGTATTTAAGCGTGGAAAGATCCACCATGATTCCGTCGATGACAGCCCTTCTGAGAGACTCATAAACATCGGGCATCTCGAGGGGTACCGGAACAGCGCCCAACGCCTTCACGACGTCGGCAGTTTCGCCTGTTGCCCTCAGCTTAAGGCCCTTCATATCTTCAAGGGCCCTAACGGGTTTGCTGATGGTCTGGACGATTAACGGTCCCGAAGTATTGATGTAGAGGACGTGGACAGGATCCCATTCAGCGGGCTTGAATCTTAGGTAAAAGTCCTGGCTCACCTTGGATGCCACATACCCGCTTGGGAATCCAAGCGGTTGAGCGAAGACCTCCGTTACGGGAAAACGTCCGCGGGTGTATGAAATATGAGAAACCCCCATATCTGAAATGCCCGTCACTATACCGTTGAACATCTTCACAGGTGAAAGAAGGGTGCCGCCGGGGTAGTACGTGATTTGGACTCTGCCGTCTGTGCGCCTTTTGATCTCATCACAGAACTTTGCGGTAAGAATGGACATCTTGTGAGTAACCGGAAGATAGTTGGCAGCCTTGAGTTTTATAACATCTGCTCCCCTGACCGGAGAACCGAGAACAAGGGCTGAGGCAACCACCATGAGTAAAACCATAATGCCTTTCTTCATCTCGCACCTCCTTTGTAACCAGAGTTTGTAAACAAATAACATTCAGCGGACCCCCTGGATCGGAAACCCGTCAATAAAAGCCATATTCCTTTGTGAACTCGAACATGGCTTTTACATTCTCCGGCTTTGCGTCGTCGAACCCCGCAGCCGAGTCCATGATATATCCTCCGTCCTTCCCGACGGTATCGATCAATTTCTTACAGTAGGCCCTTATGTCTTCCGGCGTACCGGTGACAAGCAGAGACAGCGGTACATTTCCACGGATACAAACCTGAGCGCCAAGCACCTCCTTTGCCTTGATGATGTTCGTTGCCTCGAAGGCGTAGACCGCCTTTGCAGGTGGTACATCCTTGATGATGTCCAGTCGGGAAGTACAGTTCCCTTCCCACAAAACGCACGGGGTCAGATCTTTGTTGATAAGGGCCACCACAAGATCCCGGAATGTCGGCCAGAAAAATCTTTTGAACTGCTCCTGAGACATGAAACCATCCAATCCTTTGTGTATTGGGATGAATATCCTGGGATTCCCGGATACCCGGGACGCGTTTTCGGCCAACTCAAGCATGATAGGAAGCAGCTTCTCGCATGCCTTGATGACTTTATCCGGCCTTCTGTACATGTCAAGCATAGAGCCTTTTGTACCCCGAAAGTAGTCGCCAAGGGTATCAAAGGGTGCCTGGGTGAAGCCGCCGTATTGCATGGGAAAGCCCGCTTCTCGTGCTTTCTCGACGAAAAGTCTGGAGTAGTATCCGACCTGCAGAGACTTCTCGCCTGCTTTTTTGAGAGCTTCCAGGGCTTCTGCCACTTCCGGAGAGCCAAATACGCCGAAACCAAAAGGCGTACCCATGGCGTATGTGATGATGTCCCTGAGGGGAGGGAGCTTTTCAAATCCCTTAAGGACTCCGAATATGCGGGGCCAATATGTTCTTACCGTGAAATCGGTGGGGTCGGCGAGGAAGGCATCATACTCGTCGGCCATCATATACTCACCATCCACAAACTGGTAGCTCAAGTCCGCTGCAACGCCGTGTCCTGGCCATTTTAACTGTTTGAAATCGAGTGTTTCGAGAAGGGGCCCAAGAAAACGAAGGGCAAAGGGATTATTGTCCATATCCGGCTCGAATTCCGTCAGGGTCCTCCATTGCGCCTTCCACAATTTTTCAGGATCATACATGACCTCTTCCAGTGTCATTCCCGAGTATTTGGCCGGAAAAAAACTGAAGTGTGCAAGGATCGGCACTCTGTCCGGTTTTCTCAGGGCTATAGCATCCAAAACCCGCTGTTCTCGTTCTTTGTAAAGTTCCTCCGTTGTCTTACCCATAATCATGGCTCCTGATTCAATATCTGGTCTCAGGGAGGATGAGGGAAACATCCATAAAATTATAAATACATTTCCCCCGCCACGAAGTAAATTCTTCCTGTCATGTCGCCCCTTTTCTTTCCATTTTCCTCCAAACTTCATAAAAATGCAATGAATTTTTTCACACTTTAGAGTTTTTATTTATAATTTACCACTTGACCACTCGACCCCTTGAATCCTTGACTCCTCGAACCCTTTTCTTTGCAGGTGTCATTCATCAAACATTGCCACGGCCGTAAGAAGCCTAAACCAGGAACGGTCTGCCCCGAAATGTGAACATTTCACCAACATCGCTCGTCCCTGATTTGTTCTCAATGTTATTGAAATACTGAAGGATATCCCCATGTCACCACTTCAATGTTTGAAGACTCACGCCAGTTTTCTGCAAGGGTAACACATCTGCTTGTAAATGGTGTCCTGACAATAGAGAATGGCCAGGCCACGGGTAAAAAGGCTGGTAAAACTCTGAGGAGAGCGTAAAGATATTTATCATTATTAGATAGAATTCAGGTGTCATGGATTGTATCAAACATTCTCTTCCTACCCTCTGTAACATGGCCGAGCAGGGGGGTGATAGCGTGGAGTTTGGCGCATAGAGTAAAGGGCATAGCGCAAGGTGCACTGAAAGCTGAATAGCTTTTATCCAGCACCTATTATCAAGCATTTTTTTTCACTTGACAACTTATTGAAATTGCAGGAAAATAACAGAGCTGCCAGCGAGGTATAGACCATGTCAAAAGTGATGATCCATCCTGCTACCTATGAGAGTGTCCGTCAGGCTGTAGATCAGGCATTTGAACTCTTCC
>CAIJOT010000305.1 GCA_903822335.1 uncultured delta proteobacterium | reverse complement strand
TCAAACTTCTATAAGCTGAGCGGAGTCTTTTGTGAGTGTAAAACCACTTGCCGGTTAATGGATCTGTTGTTCTCTCTTTGAGAAACGATGACCATTTCTGATGCCAGCCATTAAGAGCACTTGTAAAATCTTTCTCATTTGTTTTGCAAAGAGTGGCTGTGATTTTCTTCAATTCTATGCCTGCTTCTAATTTAGGATTATTGGTCAGATAACGGGTCACAATCTGTTTCTGATGGAAGTGACACATCTGGATAGGAATATCAGAAAAGAGCTGCCTCACGCCAGGCCTGCCATCTAAAACAATTGCTTGGATGGTGTAACCTCGTTGCTCTAAATCAATTCTCCCCTGTCTGTACGCATCAACAGATTCACTCTGGACTTCTTGAGCATATAAATTCTTTTTCAGATGGGGCGCTCTAATCACACAAACGCCAAAGTCTCGCTTGAAAAATGTTACATCAGCAATTGCCACTATAGGCTGAGGAACGTGACGTTGCTCTTTTACAGGCACATCCCCTATGTGTGCTCTTATCCAGTTTTTACCTCGCTTATACTTTGCTGCCAACTGACAGATGGTCTTTCTCTCGTAGACATATTGGTCCCAAATGGACCGATCCAATCTTTTCTTCTGGCTACGATTCTGAAATTGTTGCCCACATGATCCGCATCGATAACGTTGTCTTTGCTTTTTATAAAACCCTTTCTTTTTTGTGTTTTTTGACCCGCAATATGGACATTTTTTTACTCATTGCTCAGACCTCTTGAGTTTTTATCAATATATACCATTGTTATTATACAACTATTACCCTATTTCAGACCCCGTTTTTAGGTATTAAAAGGTTATATGAGGGTGCAAGACTGTTATAAATGAGGGTATGGAGAGTAAAACCAACACCTATCATTGAAATACCATTTCTGGCTTCCACACCTTCCAGGCCTTTTCCGCCAGTTCAGGTCCAGGCTGAAGGGTAATTTTGCCTGGCTGCCAGCCAGATGGTGTTGCTTCCCCCGTGACCCGGACATGTTGGAACCTGTATTATGGATTCCGCAATATTGCGGCCAACCAACGGAGTGAAAGTTTCCATCGCCTGAATGATACCATCGGGGTCAACGAGGAACTGCCCCCGCATATCTACACTATCTCATCGTCATCCGGAACAACAACTTCCTGGACTCCCGCAGGAATCTGGAGTGCCGCAACAACTGCCCGGAACTTTCGGAGCAGAACCATGACTTGACGCGATGGTGTTATGGGCTGATAGCAATTTTTCGAGGTTTTGACTGTTGCAGGATTTGCAGTTTAATTCTTCATTCCTGTCGAGAACTAAGAATTCATTTACTTCCCCGCAGTTTCCGCATCGATATTCATAAATTGGCATAATTACCTCCTCTCAATGACCACAACCTCCCTGATGGCCCCCACATGCATGCTGGACGGTTAGTTCCGGAAGCTTATTGTCTTTGAGCAAATCAAGATTATCTTTCACAGTCTCTTTGATTGATTTATATACCTTAATCCCTTCTGCGTTGAGTTTCATAATAGCTCCTGCCCCAATCCCACCCACTACAACAGCGTCCACATTCTGCCCACCAATAGCCATAATTGGATTACATGCTCCATGGACATGGTCCATATCTCTGTTACTGATACTTGCTGCTTTTTGAAGTTCTGTATCAACAACGATGAATGCCGGTGCTGAACCAAAATGGTTATACACAGCGCTGTTTAAACCTTCATCTTTTTGTACTGCAAAGCATACCTTCATTGTTTAACCTCCCGTTTTAATTGTATTTTATTTCTATCCTTAAAGCTTTACCGTTTACTATGGCATCAGATACTTTATGTCTCGCCTCATCTAAGATCCGACCGAATGTTGCTCTGGATATATTCATTTTTCTCGCTGCTTCCTCATGGTAGTGTCCTTCATAATCGGCAAGCCTGATAGCCTCTAATTCGTCTAAACCGAGAGATATTTCTTCAAGATGGAGAAGCGGTATTCCTCTTGGTTTAAAATATGATACGTTCGGTGTGCAATTGATGCATCTACACTTTTTTGGTCTCGACATGTATATATTATAAGCATATGCTCATAATATGTCAAGAGTATTTTTCTCTGTGGTTGTTTATCAGGCATTCCTTTGAGAATTGATAGACACTGTAAAACTTTGATGTCATAATAATAGAGCGTAAAGAACTATTACTGCGGAGGTTTGTTATGGTAGACAAATGGATTCAAGAAATAAAAGCAAAAATCAGTCCCGAACAATTAGGCATGATACTTGTCCATAATGGCATAGTACGGGCATCCTCAAAGGACGGGAAGCCCGTAAAAGGCATGAGGTTGTCCTTCGATGCAAAAAAACTGGGTTCCTGTGTAAACGAATTCAAAAGACGGGATGGGATTGAAGACATCAGGGTATGGATTAATCAAGGTGAATTGAACGTAGGCGATGATATTATGTATG
>CAIJOT010000304.1 GCA_903822335.1 uncultured delta proteobacterium | reverse complement strand
TATAGAATAATACATAGGTAAAGTCACGAACTGTCTGTACCTTCGCATCTCTGATAGAGAGTGTTTAATGTTGATAGCATGTTCTTCATATATTCTCACGATTGGTTGTCTCATCTTCGAAGATATGGTAGCGGCGGCCTTTTCTTCCCTTATCATTTCCATCTTGAGCCTTATGTATCTACTTATGGCTCTTTACAGAGACCTACATTGGAGATGTTCTTGGCTGGTTTCGGTTATTAAAGAAGGTAATAGCCCATTAAAGTTGCACTTGGTTCTTTGATAATTTGCTGAAATCAATTACGATTCAGCAATGAATAAATGTCCTCGCTGCGAGGGGCGAAAATTCTGGCAGCTTTCTACGGGGCAGAAGCGATGTAGCCAGTGTGGATTGACCCGAAAGTTTAAAGAAAAGCTGTGGGACAAATCCCGGATATCTCCGTATTGGAAAGGCCGTCTCGTGGAGTTCTTTTGTCTGGGAGTTCCCGTTTATCGATTGCGATTCCAGGTACCCTTGGATCGAAAGACCCTCCAGAGATGGTTCCGTATTCTCAGGGAAGCCGTCTATGACCGTGAGATGAAAGAACTGGCTTCTCTGCATGGAGAGATCGAGATGGATGAAACCATGTTCGGTGGAAGAGTCCCCGGAAAGAGAGGCTGGGGAGCAGCTGGAAAGCGCATAGTCTTTGGGATCTACCAGCGCAACGGCTATGTAAGGACCTTTCCCATCGACAGCAGAAGCAACCGTGATCTTATCCCGTTGATGATTGATTACACAAAGGCCGGCAGCCTTTACTATACCGATGACTGGCATGCCTACACATTCCTTGATATCCGAGGAGATCATGTGGTGATAAAGAAAGACAAAGGAAAACCCAAGGGTAGAGCACACATCAACGGTATTGAAGGCTTCTGGTCCTATGCTAAACACTGGCTTTATCATTACCGTGGTGTCCCTAAGAAAAACCTTCATCTCTATCTCAAAGAAATCGAGTGGAGGTTCAACCACAGGAATGAAAACCTCACAAAACTGCTTCGTAAAATTCTCTCTCAGCGAGTTGTCAAAGAGCTGTTTTAGTGCAACTTTAATGGGCTATTACCAAAGATAAAAAGCATAAAGAGAAAGGGGGACGTGATGAAGGGCGCCAATGCAATGCGCACCATGGCGGGTGTCCTTGATATTGGCAGTTGACGAACGGATATAATTATAGCATCGAGATGCGCATGATAACGATCATAGATTACAAGGCAGGCAATCTTAAATCCGTAGAACGGGCGCTCCTCCACCTGGGAGTGCACTGCAGGATCACCCACGATCCCCAGGAAATCATGTCCGCCGAGCGGGTGATATTCCCCGGTGTCGGTGCAGCCGGACAGGCTATGGACACTATACGATCCACAGGGCTGGACAAGGCCATCCACGCAGTGGTTAACCGAGGGACACCCTTCATGGGGATCTGCCTCGGCACACAGATCATCCTCGAGGAGAGTGAAGAGGATGCCATCACCCCGTGTCTGGGCATTATACCCGGAAAGGTGCGGAGATTTTCTGCCTCGGGCTTGAAGATTCCGCATATGGGATGGAATCATATTGCAGTGAGGTTTGATCACCCCCTCCTCGACGAGGTGGACAGCCAGGCCCAGTTTTATTTCGTCCATTCTTTTTATCCTGACCCTCGGAATGCGGCCGATATCGTAGCAACAACGGAATATGGGATTACCTTCGCTTCCATCCTTGCCCGCAAGAATGTGTTCGCCACCCAGTTCCACCCGGAGAAAAGCGGCAGGCAGGGTTTGAAGATCCTGGAGAATTTCAGCTGTTGGGACGGCCTGGTATAGTATAGCCTGTCAGCCCCCCCACCCGTTCTCGCCGATGAGTTTCACAAACCTGCATCCCCCCAGGCTTTCGGTTTCCGCCTTATTGTCCTTTTTCGTGACGCGTTTGAGGTCCTGCAGCTGCTGGTCCCCCACCGGAATGACGAGGATACCCCCCGGGGCGAGCTGTGCAATGAGGGCCTCGGGAACAAAGGGCGCCCCGGCGGTCACGATGATG
>CAIJOT010000303.1 GCA_903822335.1 uncultured delta proteobacterium | reverse complement strand
TTTCGGAATGTTCTGAGGGGAAGCAAGCTCAGGGATACCTGAGCTTGCTCGGATACCTCAGAGTTTTACTACATTTGCTGCGTTCGGGCCTTTTGGGCCGTCTACAACATCAAAAGACACTTTCTCGCCTTCCGACAAGGATTTAAAGCCGGTGCCTTGAATGGCCGTATGGTGGACAAACACGTCACCACCATCGTCTTTGGTAATAAAACCAAACCCCTTTGACTCGTTGAACCATTTCACAGTTCCTGTTGCCATATAGATTGCCTCCTTTTTGAATATTGAAGAATACGGAACCGTGTTAAGAAGAGACGACAAAAAAAGCTTTTTGTAGTTGCAACTAACAAATGTTTCCGAAACTCCAATTAAATTATCCCACAAAGCCGAGAGGATTTCAATACTTATTCAGGGTCTTTCTCACTTTCCTCAGTAACTGTCACTGCTGTGTCGCTTTCCTTCACTGCTTGTCCACCAAACCGACGCTGCCTCTTTTCTTCCTGTTTTTTCAATCGTGACAATTCCTTTTTCCTTTTGTCGCTCTTAAACATCCCACCATGTTTTGCCAAGATAACCTCCTAATCCTCATGTTTTACAGGATGTGCATTCCCTTATGATTTTCAACTGTTACCTGGAGCCCTCGTCCATTATATAGGCCATACATTCCTGATTCAAAACGTGGCGTAGCCCATTTCGGTTGTACAATTATTTTCATGGTCTCCCAAACTGCCATGGTACTTCTATTTGAGGCAGGTATGTGAAGCGGCTGCATATATATCTTTTTTACCACACAGTCCGTCCTAATTCAACGGTTAATTAGGAGAGGCCATTGATGTTAGGCCTTTCATATTTGTAAAGCCGGAAGAACTTTTCTCAGAGCGAATGGAAAGACTGATCAATAAGTTGCCCCCGAGTGGAGAGAACAGTGTTCCGGTAAACAGGCAAAATAGACGGGATTTTAGCTGATGGGATTCATCTGTGTTAGATACTTTTCTTGCCATTTTCACTTTTCAGATTGTATAATGGTTTTTCAGGAGGGCTTCTGGATTATTCAATCAAGATAGGTGGCGAGGCAGGGCAGGGTATTCAAACAATAGGCGATACCCTTTCGAAGGTCTTTTCAAGGTCGGGCTACCATGTATTTACCCACCAGGACTATATGTCACGGGTGAGAGGCGGGCATAATTTCTATCAGATAAGATTATCTGACAGGCCCATCTTGGCATCCAGAGATGTTATTGATATCCTTGTTGCCCTTGATAGGGAGAGCATTACCCTCCATGAAAAGGAATTGTCAGATACCGGTATTATCGTTTATGATTCTTTTACATTAAAAGAGGTTTATGAAAAACCACAATTTCTCAATGTGCCTTTTGCAGAGCTTGCCATGAAGAATGGCGGGGACAGGATTATGGCAAATACCGTTGCCACCGGAGCTGTCCTTGGTATGCTGGGGCTCAATCTGGAAACGTTCCTTGGAATTCTAAAGGACACATTACAGCAAAAGGGCGAGGATGTGTTTCAAGCAAATGAAAAGGCTGCTATTGCAGGGCGTGAATTTGCTTTGCAAAGATGTACGCAATGTTCTTTCTCTTTAGCCCCTTTTTCAGCACCCAAAATGCTTATAGGGGTGAATGAAGCAATAGGACTGGGAGCAATCGGGTCAGGGTGCAAATTTTACACTGCCTACCCGATGACGCCATCCACAGGCATCATGCTTTATATTGCAAGCAAGGCAAAGGAATATGGCGTTATCGTGGAGCAAGCCGAGGATGAGATTGCTGCTATTAATATGGCGATCGGTGCATCCTTTGCCGGTGTGAGGTCTATGACTGGCTCGTCCGGTGGTGGTTTTGCCCTTATGGTGGAAGGGTTGTCCCTTGCAGCTATGACAGAAACACCGATTGTTATTGCCCTTGCCCAAAGGCCGGCGCCGGCTACAGGGCTTCCAACAAGGACTGAACAGGCGGACCTTCTCTTTGCACTACACGCTGCCCACGGTGAGTTTCCCAGAGTTATCTTTGCACCAGGCACGCCCGAGCAGGCCTTTGGTCTTACCAACAAGGCCTTTGATCTTTCACAGAAATACCAGATACCTGTCATTATCCTCACAGATCAATACCTTGCTGATGCCCAATGGACTGTTGAGCGCATTGACCTGAAAAGGTTTGTATATCATGACTACAGGTTGAGAAGAGATGAACTGGAAATACTTTCCGAATACAGGAGACATGCCATTACAGAAAATGGGGTCTCACCCTTTGGTATTCCTGGTGATTCACACCATGTTATTGTCACAGACAGTGATGAACATGATGAAGAGGGCCATATTATAGAGGATAGCGCCTCAAGGATCAGGATGGTGGATAAGCGACTTTTTCGAAAATTACCACTCATCGCACAAGAGATTACACCCCCCGTATTGTATGGCAGTAATAAACCGGATATCGTGATTGTTGGATGGGGTTCGACATACGGTGTTATGAGGGGAGCAGTTGATACTTTATCGAAAAGTAACAGTATTGCCATGATGCATTTTAGTGAGGTGTATCCACTACCTCCGGTAGACAAATTTGACTACCTGCAAGTACTGCGCGACGCAAAAAAAACAATCTGTGTGGAAAATAACGCAACCGGGCAATTTGCAAGGCTTATGAGGGCAGAGACAGGATACGGATTTGATGTGGAGATTCACAAGTATGATGGCAGGCCTTTTACACTGGAAACATTTATAGGGGAGCTTGATGCCTACATTGGATGATTATAAGGGACAGGTACCTGCATGGTGTCCGGGATGTGGTAATTTTGGTATTCTGAAGGTTTTTAAAGAAGCTTTTGTGGAACTCCACATCGAACCACACCAGTTTGTGATTGTCTCCGGCATTGGTCAGTCCGGAAAGTTTCCCCATTATCTTAAGTGTAATACCTTCAATGGCCTTCATGGAAGAACCCTTCCTGTTGCAACTGGAATAAGGCTTGCCAACCATGAAATACTCGTTGTTGCAGAAGCCGGTGATGGAGACTGTTATGGTGAGGGCGGAAATCACCTTATTCATGCCATACGAAGGAATGTCAATATAAAGCTCTTTGTCCACGACAACCAGATATACGGTCTCACCAAAGGGCAGGCTTCTCCCACGAGCATGGAAGGAATGGTGACAAAAAATCAGCCCTTCGGGGTGCTTTCTGAACAGTTGAATCCCATGGCCATGGTAATTGCTCTTGATTGCAGCTTTGTGGCAAGAGGATATGCAGGAGACCAGGAACACTTAAGGGAATTGATCAAAGAGGCGGTAAATCATAGCGGATTCTCTCTCGTGGATATTTTACAGCCCTGTGTGACCTTTAATAAAGTCAATACCTACGCATGGTATGGGCAGAAGGTTTACCATCTGGATACTGAATATAATCCGGAAGACAGGATTCGGGCATTTCAGAAGGCACTCGAATGGGGAGAGCGTATTCCTATCGGGGTTATCTATAGAAATCACCGCCCAACCTTTGAGGAAAGGGTACCTGTAATTAAAAATAAGCCCCTGATACAACAGACAGTTTCGATAAAAGTGATGAAAAAGAAGTTGCTGGAAACAATGCAGGAATATTACTGAGTGCTCACGAGTTCACCAAGAATGGGGCGCTATGTATCCAGTATTTACTCTTCTATGAATTCGAATACCCTGCCTTTTCTTGCGCTCTTTATCTGTTTTACCTCAAAATTCTCATTCAGGCCATAACGAGCGAGTAGAAATTCCCAGCCAGGTTCATTCATAATATTCAACAGGGAGACATTGATGGACTTACGTAATGAACTCTCTTTTGACAGACCAAAGGCAAAGGGAAGTCTTTTCAGTTTTGTCGGGTAGATAGAAATCTTTCTACGATATTGATGCTCCCCGTAATAGTGCAATGACACCTCATCGTATAAAAATCCATCGATTTCTTTATCCATCAGGGCTTTAAGGACATCCTCTTCTTCTGCAAAGAGGGTATAGTTTCCACCCATCTGTTGAAGAAGCTGTGCCTGAACACTTCCCTTGACAGTTCCAATGCGCATGTGTCTTAAGGCTTCAGTATTAATCGTTCTGGTCATAAAATGATGTGCCGTCAGGGAGGAGGCAAGGGCGGCAGTAAAGGCGCTGAGCGCTACAGCGCAAATCAACATCCACAATAAACCCATGATTCGACCAGGGATGGAATTGAGGCTAACCCCAAAACAGGTACCAGAGGTCATCGTTGACCCTACCCAATAAATACCGGCGCTGATACCTTTGAGTAAACCTCCTCCAAAATGGTCAGGGTTGCTTTCACGTTCGATGAGCCAGAATACAAAGCCTATAACGAACAGGATTAAAAAGAAAAGTACGATGATCTTCAGAATCCCCCAGGAAAAGAAAATCTTAATAGCTGCCCACCAGGGATGGTCCATAGCTTCCGGCAACGTGGCAACTGCAAGGCGGGTGTTGCTAAAGGGGATTGTGAAGTCAAACAGTTGTTCGCGCTCCGCAGTGATAAACAATGCTGCTACCGAAACATCAATCTTGCCCTGTCTAAGGTCTTGAAGAAGCTCATTGAACGGCATCTCTTTGAACGTGTAATCAAGCTTCAAATTGCGAGCTATCTGGGACCACAGCTCCACATTAATGCCGCTCCATTTTCCCTCATCATTCTTCATCGTGAAAGGAGGATCATGGATAATACCCACAACAAACGTTTTATTCGGAGAAGTTACAATGTTATTTTGCGCTTCGGCCATTGCAACATTGATGTGCATAAGCAAAACCAATAAAAACAGTATAGAAATTTTTTTCATCCTCATTCCCTCTTTTCGGTCGTTTTCCTTGGAATACCTTTGAACATGCCCCTTCAATTACCGTTCGTTTTCAATTCTAAAACGTTTACATGTATGTTTTCAATACTTACTTACCGCAACACATTTCCAGGATTTTTTTCGATGCCTCTTGCAATTATTGGTAGAAAGAATGTGAAGAAAATATTACAATAACAAGACGCTGTATGGTATCAATCGTTGCAAGCGATATATTGAGACAATAAAGGAGGAGATTTGAATGAATATTAAAACTGTCCAGAAGATATGTTATGGGATGTATGTGATCAGCTCAAAAAAGGGTGGGCAACTCAACGGGCAGATTGCAAATACACTATTTCAGATTACCTCAGACCCGCCGACGGTTGCTGTGAGTATTAACAAGCAGAATTTAACCCATGAGTATATTCAGGAAAGTAAGGTCTTTACCGATTCAATACTATCAAAAGAGGCACCCATGACACTGATCGGCCATTTCGGTTTTAAATCGGGCAGGGAGCTCGATAAATTCAAGGATAGAACATATAAAATTGGCATAACAGGCGCCCCGATAGTTTTGGAAAATACGATAGGGTATCTGGAGTGTGAGGTGCTGAGCAGTACAGATGTGGGAACTCACACAATTTTCATCGGCAAGATTGTTGACTGTGAAATCTTAAGCGATGCTGAGCCAATGACATACGCATATTACCACCAGGTAAAGGGAGGAAAATCCCCAAAAACAGCACCGACCTATATCAAAGAGGAAAAACCGCAAGGGACAGTGGTATCAAGCAAGTATAAATGCAATGTCTGTGGCTATGTGTACAGCCCTGAAGAAGGTGATCCAGCATCAGGTATAAAGCCAGGCACACCCTTTGAGGATTTACCGGATGACTGGGTATGTCCTGTGTGTGGCGCTCCAAAGTCTGAATTTGCAAAAGAAGAGTAAAAGCAGCGTGAAGCACAGAGCGTTTAGCGTAGAGTTGAAAGCCCTAACCGCCATACGCTATCTGCTAAACGCTAAACAAGGTGAGGAATATGAATACAACGCTTAGAGAAACAAATTTTACTGACATCGGTGTCCCCAAACGGGGTAAGGTGAGGGATATATATGATTTAGGCGACAATCTCCTGATTGTTGCCACCGACAGGTTATCCGCTTTCGATGTGGTATTGCCCACCGGCATTCAGGATAAGGGGAAAGTACTCACAAAGCTTTCAATCTTCTGGTTCAAACAGGTGGAGGACATTATCAGGAACCACGTTATAGAGGTAGATGTAGATAAATTTCCGGAACCCCTGAGAAAGTACAGTGATGTCCTTAGGGATAGGAGCATGGTAGTGAAAAAGGCTAAACTGATACCCGTTGAATGTGTGGTAAGGGGGTATCTCTCGGGCTCAGGCTGGAAAGACTATAGGGAAACGGGCAGCATTTGCGGGAAAATATTAGCTGAAAATCTTGTAGAGTCAGCAAAACTGGATACACCTCTTTTTACGCCAACCACGAAGGCTGAAGAAGGCCATGATATGAGTGTTTCTTTTGAGGAGTTGGTGGACAGAATAGGGAATACCCTCGCACATAAACTCATGGAGACGAGCATCAGGATATATGAAAAGGCATGCACAATTGCTGAGGGAAGGGGCATTATCATTGCAGATACAAAATTTGAGTTCGGTATGCTCAATGGTGAGATGATACTGATAGATGAAATACTTACCCCGGATTCATCAAGGTTCTGGTCAAAAAAGCATTATAAACCCGGGGTTTCGCAGGATAGTTATGACAAGCAGATTGCGAGGGATTACCTCAATACCCTGAATTGGGATAAAACATATCCAGGTCCGGAGCTGCCGCCTGAGGTGGCTGATAAAACAAGGGCACGGTATGTAGAGATACTGGAGATATTAACCGGCAAAGGATTATGAAGTGTTGAGTGCCGACGGCCTGTCGCCCAAACTCTTTTCCCCAGGAACACATTTCCTTCGCTGTTCCGCTCCGCGCGGCTTCATCCCGCCGATAGTGGGATTTACCCACTATATGTCCCGTTGTCACTCAAGTCGCAAACTCGTCCCGTTCGAACGGGACTCAGACATGCACTTGTCCTTTTAATGGACGTTCCAACGTGCCAAAGTAGGGTTCCCAAGCCGTGCTCGAAGTCGCTGCTTAAGGAAACGTGTTCCTGGGGACTGTCATCTGATATAAAAAAGAAGTGGTTTTGGGCAACAGACTGTTAAGTGTTAAGTAAATTGTAAAAGCTGGTGCCTTGTCCATCAACTGCCCCTACAGTTCCATTGCTGTTCTTCTCGAACCGGAGAAAGGTGAAAATCCCTTAGGGACATGACACTGGCATTTGACCTTTTCTTCCTCTTCTAATGAAGTTGTCAAGCATATAATTATTATCTTTGTTAAGAGTCCTGTTATTGTGGTGGCCTCCAGCCTTTCTTAGCCCTTTATCTAACCTCTTTTATTCTCCGGGCCCGTTATGCCCAACTTACCTTATA
>CAIJOT010000302.1 GCA_903822335.1 uncultured delta proteobacterium | reverse complement strand
TGTACCTGTCATTATATATGTATATCCTTCTGGAGCGAGGGCTGCCTCTGCCGGGAGCATAATTCTCCTTGCATCACATATCGCTGCCATGGCTCCCGGGACGAATGTCGGGGCTGCGCATCCTGTCAGCATAGGTAAGGATAAAGTAGATAAAGAGATGATGCAGAAGGTTGTAAATGATGCTGAGGCTTACGTGAGGAGTATTGCGAAGAAGAAGGGACGGAATGTTGAATGGGCAGCGAAAGCAGTAAAAGAGAGTGCTTCGATTACGGCGAATGATGCCCTCGAAAAAAATGTTATAGACCTTATCGCTGAAAATGTCGATACCTTGTTGACAAATGTAGACGGCAAGGTGGTAGAAACAAAAAAGGGCAAGTTAACGCTAAAAACTAAAGGTCAGCATAAGGTTGAGATCGATATGCCCTTTAAGTATAAGTTCCTTTCCTATATCAGCGATCCCAATGTTGCATATATTCTCATGATGATGGGTCTTTATGGAGTTCTCTTTGAAATCTATAACCCTGGTGCTATATTTCCCGGTGTGGTAGGCGGGATTTCCTTAATCCTTGCACTTTATGCCTTTCAAACGATACCAATCAGTTTTGCAGGACTTTTTCTCATTCTCCTTGGAATAGTCTTTTTCATTCTTGAATTAAAGATAGTGAGTCATGGGGTATTGGGGCTTGCAGGGATAATCTCTATCATCATTGGTTCAATAATGCTCATTGATATCCCTTCCAGCATATTTTCTATATCCTATAAAACTATTTTAGCCGTAGGAATACTTTCTGGTATATTTATCTTTGGTGTGTTATCGTATGCAATAAAAGCACAACTATCAAAGGTCAAGACTGGTAAGGAAGGCCTTATTGGCGAGACAGGGGTAGCCCTGACAGATGTTTTTAAGGACGGGAAAATTGTTGTGCATGGAGAGATATGGAATGCGAGAAGTGACGAGCAGATTAACAAGGGGGACAGGGTAGTTGTAGTGAGTATAGAGGGGCTTATGCTCCTCATAAAAAAAGGAGGTTAGTTATGATACCGATTTATCTTTTTGTTATAGTTCTTGTAGTATTTTTCCTTGCAAGCGCTATCAAGATACTCAATGAGTACGAAAGAGGTGTTATATTCAGGCTTGGAAGGGTGCTTGGCATCCCAAAAGGGCCGGGGCTTATTATCCTGATCCCTATCGTAGACAGGATGGTAAAGGTGAGCTTGAGGACCGTCGTTCTGGATATACCCCCCCAGGATGTCATTACACGGGACAATGTCACGATAAAGGTAAATGCCGTTGTCTATTTCAGGGTAATCGATGCATTAAAGGCAATAATAGACGTGGAGAATTACCTCTATGCAACGAGCCAGCTTTCGCAAACCACGCTCCGAAGTGTATTGGGTCAGGCGGAACTTGATGACCTTTTGGCACATCGGGAGAAAATAAACGAGAGGTTGCAGGAAATCCTGGATACTCATACAGAATCGTGGGGCATTAAAGTCTCCAATGTGGAGGTTAAGAACGTAGACCTGCCACAGGAGATGCAGCGGGCAATCGCTCGACAGGCTGAGGCGGAGCGTGAGAGAAGGGCAAAGATTATCGGTGCCGAGGGTGAATTTCAAGCCTCCACGAAACTCGCCGAAGCCTCTGATATACTCTCAAAGAACCCGATGGCATTACAACTGCGTTACATGCAAACATTGATCGAAATTTCTCAGGAGAAGAACTCGACAATCATATTCCCGCTCCCCATTGATCTTATAAAGATGTTTATGGAGAAGGGGAAGTAATGAAAAGATGGTTTGTTGTTCTATTAATGTTGCTATTCTGGACAACGCTGGCAGATGCAAGACCGGTGTCTCACAAAAAACTAAAGGCATCCCAGACTAAAACAGCTGCTGAGAAGGCAGATCCTTTCAAGGCATTTATTGTGGTGGAGGCTGGCACTGGCAGAGTGCTTGAAGGTGAAAATATTCATTTAAAGCGGCCTCCGGCGAGCATCACAAAGCTTATGCTTGCTTATGTGGTAATGGAGAAGCTCACGAAGGGTGAGGTAAAATTAACAGATAAGATAACGGCCTCAAAAGAAGCTTCGAAGATAGGCGGAAGTCAGGTTTATTTGAAGGAAGGGGAGACGTTTACATTAGAGGACATGATGAAGGCAACAATGGTGGCATCAGCCAATGATGCGGCATATACCATTGCTGAATTTGTAGCCGGGAGCAAGGAAGGTTTTATCAGTCTGATGAATGAGAAGGCAAAGGCATTGAACATGGCTGATACGGAATTCCATTCAGTCCACGGGCTCCCGCCCTCAAAGGGACAACAGGAGGATCTGACTTCCTGTAATGACCTTGCAATACTTGCGAGGGAACTCCTGAAATACCCCAAACTTCTTGAGTGGACATCAATCAAGAGTGAAGGTTTCAGGGATGGCAAGTTTATAATGAATAATCATAATAAACTTCTTATCAAAATGCCCGGGTTGGTAGATGGGTTAAAAACAGGGTATTACAGGGAAACAGGGTTTAACATTGTGGTAACTGCGAAAAAGAATGATGTACGGTTTATTGTTGTTGTAATGGGAAGCCCTACTGCCAAGACAAGAGACGGTATTGCAATGGAAAAATTGAAAAAGTATTTTTCTCAGTATAAAATGTTAAACATTGTGAAGAAGGGTGAGGTTATTGACAAGGATATAAT
>CAIJOT010000301.1 GCA_903822335.1 uncultured delta proteobacterium | reverse complement strand
GCTCAACACCGTCAAACGTTCGCTTACCCCGGAAGTCCGCACGGAACTGGCTCAAAAGGAGCCCGAGGCCAAGGAGCGGGCCGCCGTCTCGGAAAAAGAACAACACCAACGCCCCGTCGAGACCTCGCCGTTTATCACTTGCGGACACTGCACCATGGAATTCAGGAAAACCGACCTACCGCCCGGTGGCAAGTGCCCGGTGTGCGGCCGACCGCTCAATGTCGATACAGAATAGAATCGCTTGCGAAAATCCCCGCCCCGGTCGGTGGCGTCTTTTCGGGTTCCACGTCTTCTGCGGCAACCACATCTCGCCCAATGACGAAACGGCCATGGAAAATCTGGCCCGCTACATCATCGGAGCGTCGTTTTCCCAGGAACCTATGCAAGTACCTGGATCAGGAGGGAAGGTCGTCTATACATCCAAAGCCTGCCCCGGACGCCGATCCGGGGACAGCAGGACAAGCAAGGTTTCCCCTGCTATGGAATGGCTGTTCGCGATGTGTTCACACATCCCGAACAGGGGCGAGTAAATCGTCAGGTATTATGGATTTTAGAGACTACCACAATTCAAATGGTAATCCTCGCCGCAATGCTGACCCCCAAAGTTACTGATTCGTAGGTACTATACGTAACATATCCTGCTTTCTCTCGTAATATTAGTTACTTACACCCTGTTTTCCTTTATCCATTTTTCATCCAATTCAAGCTCATCGTCTTCACGTGACTGGGTCCATTGTAAAACAACCTCAAAAGCTCTGGCGGGATCGAATTCGTTGCTTCCATCAAGACGGTACATCAGTTTTATTCCTGCCATCCATTATCAGTATTATTGCGAAATTATTGAATAAAATGTGATGAAAGTCATTGACATTCATAATAACAGTGCTACAGTATTAATAACATTTTAAATTCATTATATTTTCTTCTTATTGTCATCCAGTGTCCATTCATAAAGAGGGAGGGGGATACAAAATTTAGAATTTAGAATTTGGAATTGCGAAAGTGGGAAAAAGAGGATTCAGGACCGATGGTAATAGTTCAAAAACCACAATCAGCAAAACAGTTTCATTTGGCTTTACGAGGTAAAGGCAATGGAAATAAAGAAATGGTTCAAAGTTCAACATAAGCACTCATCTATTCCGATATTCTTCATCAAATTTCCAATCCGTAATTTGTTTTTATTCACGGTGATTTGCTTTGCGTTATTCATGACTTCATTTGCCCACGCTGGAGGGATGATTCAACTTCCCCAGACAGGGCAGACAAAGTGCTATGATACAGCCGGTACAGAGATTAATTGTTCCGGAGCATGGCAGGACGGGAGAGATACGGGTGGGGTGGTGTGCAAATAAGTTTTTTAATTGTATACTGCGTGAAATTGTATGAAAATAAATAACAACGTCCTTATCGTCTCTACTTGACAGGACCATACAGTGAGTTTAGACTTACATATAACTTATTAAAAGAACAGGGAATAGGACAGTGGCGGACCATTACACAGGCATGAAAACCGATAATCAACATATCTCGAAAGTAGTGTCACAATTGGTAGAGAGATTGGTGAAAACATACCAACCTGAAAAAATCATTCTTTATGGCTCTCGCGCTTATGGCACGGTGCATGAAGGAAGCGACATTGACCTTCTCATAGTGAAGGAAACAGAAGCCAGGCCGATAGACAGGCGCGTAACAGTTCGTAAGTTGGTGTCAGATATACGAAGAAAGATACCTTTTTCGCCTTTGGTGATAACGCCCGGCGAGTTGTCTGCCAGACTGAGGATAGAGGATGATTTCTTTGTCGAGATTACAGCAAAAGGGCGAACACTGTATGAAAAATAGGGAATCCTTTTTGCCAAAGGATTGGTTTGAAAAGGGTAATCTTGATCTGAGACGGACGGAGATACTGCTTGAGAACGATGACCCGGAGGGCGCCGCTTTTCACCTTCAGCAAGCCGTGGAAAAGTATTTAAAGGGATATTTGATCGGCAAAGGTTGGAAGCTCAAAAGGATACACGATTTGGAAGACTTGCTCGATCATGTTCTGGATTATGACAAAGACTTCGAAGTATACCGGTCGCTGTGTCAGGAAGTGACAGAATATTATACTGAGGAAAGATACCCCTTTTTTGTATCTTCCAAATTGCATAAAGACGAGATTATGCTAAAAATGCAACAAGTAAAAGAGCTTATAGAAAAGCTCTTGAAATAGAAGCGGTTCTCTAAAAGTTGTACCTTTGGGGGAGTTATGAAGGGCAATATCGGGGAATCAGAAGGCGATACGAAATGTGAAAGAGGGGGAAGGCAGACAATAGGCGATGGGCAATAGTGAAAGTGGGAAAAAGGGGACTCGGGGCCGATGGTAACAATTCAAAAACCAAGACCAACATAACGGATTTATTTGGCTTATTGAGGTGAATGTAACGGAAACGAAAAAGGGGTTCAAGGTTCAACATAAGCACTCTTCTATTCCGATAATCTTCATCAAATATTTAATTTATAATGTGTTTTTATTCACAGCGATTTGCTTCGCCTTGTTGATGGCTCCAATGGTGTGGGCTGAAGGGGTGATTCAACTTCCCCAGACAGGGCAGACGGTGTGCTACGACGCGTCCGGTACAGAGATAGCCTGCGCAACAACAGGCCAGGATGGAGAGATCAAGGCAGGGGCAATCTGGCCGAACCCCCGTTTTTCGGACAACGGCGATCAGACCATAACAGATAATTTAACCGGTTTGATGTGGACGCAATATGGCAATACGCCTGGGCCTCCCACCTGCACCCCGGGGGTAAGAAAAACATGGCAAGGTGCTTTGGATTATGCGGCTTGCCTCAATACCAATAATTATTTGGGGCATAATGACTGGCGGCTGCCGAATGTTAATGAACTTGAAAGTCTAGTTAATTCCGGTCAATCCAATACAGCCACATGGTTAAATACGCAGGGATTCAGCAATGTCCAAGCCGATTATTATCGGTCGTCTAATAGGATGGCCTCTCAGCCATATACGACGTGGTTCGTCTATATGGATAGGGGCTGGGTGCAATCCGACGATGACATTGGTTACTCTACCAATTGGGCGTGGGCGGTGCGCGCGGGACAATCTGGAGCTGTTGCTCTACCCCAGACAGGACAGACAGAGTGCTATGACACGTGCTATGACGTGACCTGTACAGAGATTGCCTGCGCCAATACCGGTCAGGATGGTGATTTGCGAAAGGGTGTCGCCTGGCCTAATCCTCGGTTTACGGACAATGGCGATCAGACAATAACAGATAATTTAACCGGTTTGATGTGGACGAAAGACGGCAATACGCCTGGGCCTCCCGCCTGCACCCCGGGGGTACAAAAAACATGGCAACAAGAATTGGATCATGTGTCTTGCCTCAATACAAATAATTATTTAGGGTATAATGATTGGCGGCTGCCGAACAGAAAAGAACTGAGGAGCCTAGCAAACTACGGTCAATCCAATACAGCCACATGGTTAAATACGCAGGGATTCAGCAATGTGCAATATTGGTATTTGTCATCTACTACGTGTGCTGATAGTACAGATAATGCGTGGCTCGTCTATATGGACTGGGGCTATGTGATGCAATCCACTAAGTGGGTCTCTTTCAACATTTCACCCTATGTCTGGCCTGTGCGCATTGTCGGTCAATCGGGTAATTTGGTCATCTCCATCCTCGACAAAGATGATCCATCCCGTCAGGTTTCCGGGGCCGCAGCAGATGGTGTATCCCGTACAGAGGTCAGGATCACCGGTGTCGCTTCCACCGATGTCGTAT
>CAIJOT010000300.1 GCA_903822335.1 uncultured delta proteobacterium | reverse complement strand
TGTATATACTGTAATCAGGCTTATATAACAGATAGTAAAGATCACAATAACCGTTCCATAATTGAAAAAACGCTCGGTGTACAGAAGGGTTTTTATGAGGTTGGCTTATACGGCGGAAATATATTTGGATTAGAGCCACCACAGCTGAAGAAGCTATTCACATATTTTGAAGATTACATGGAGAGCATTACAAACTTCAGAATCTCCACAAAACCTGCCCCCCTGAATAAAGAGACTCTTACAATACTGAAGGAACATAGGGTTACGATTGTTGAGCTTGGTATACCTACTTTCAATGACAAGATACTTCGCATCCTTAATAGACAACACACTGTGGACGACCTGCATCGGGCCTATTATATGCTTCACAATGAAGGGTTCAATGTCGCATTACAGGTAATGGTTGGGCTTCCTCACGAGACAATGGAGGATATCAAAGAAACCGTTAAACATATCATAAGGCTGACCCCTTACTACATCAGGATTTACCCACTCGTTGTGTTGAAAGGAACACCCCTTCATAGGATGTATGAAGGGGATCGTTTCATATCAGTGTCATTCGAAGAGGCAATCCGTAGAACACTCTTTATATACCTCAATGCATTACAACACAACATAAAGGTCACAAAAATGGGGCTTACAGAGAATGAAATCATAAAAGATTCTATCGTTGCAGGCCCTTACCACCCTTCTTTTGGGTACATGGTAAAATCACAGGCAATGTATCTCGCAATAAAGACAAAGATTGAAACATCATCAATCAAGGGGAGTGTATGTATCTCTTTAAATAATAAAGATATTCCCCATCTTATTGGCCATAAACGGTCAAATATCAAAAATTTTGACGACCAGGGTATTGACATCACATGGACAAAAGACGATATAAAGCAAGGGTGCTTCCTGATAAAATATGGAGATATGGCGATAGAAGGGAACATCTTTGATGCGCTTTCGAGCATAATCTAATGATATATGATGTCAGATACACGATACATGATATGAAAGAAGTTGATCCGGGCAACAGGCTCCCACTTATTTTCCTTGACATCTTTTGTGTGTGTGCTATTAATTTACTATAAATTTTTTAAAAACAAAAAAAGGAGGTTGTTATGGCTGAAAGTATTTATAGTGTTATCGAGATTGTCGGAACGAGCACAAAATCATGGGAAGATGCTGCAAAGACTGCCATAGATATGGCTGCAAAGACACTCAAAGATCTTCGCATTGCCGAGGTGATAAAACAGGATGTAACGATCGAAAACGGAAAAGTGTCGAACTATCGGATAAGGCTCAATATTTCATTTAAATATCACGGTAAAAAATAGTTCTGCTTACAATGCTAAACTGTATCTAAAAAAAGAGGGGACCATCGTCCCCTCGGTTTTTTTCAAATCATTCTTCATCTATATTCTCAAACCAGTGAATTACCCCACCCACAGGGTGGGGCATTCTGCGTGATTTTCGTAAATCCCATACATCAGATTGTTTTTCGTACCTGTTTGTTACCACGACTCGACCTTAAGTCCACCTGCCCCCTCGTACACAATCTCTCCCTTCAAGGATTCTCTGGCCACATCTTTCAACACCTGCCTTCTATCTGCCTTGATAAATGCTGATAATTTCAGAAAAAACCTTATTCTTTCTTTCATGTGAATCCTTTTCGGTATGGTGGTATTTAATTGTATCAACATTCTTTTCATGGCCTCATCGTTTACACCTTTAAACATT
>CAIJOT010000299.1 GCA_903822335.1 uncultured delta proteobacterium | reverse complement strand
GACAAGACCGACAGGAGAGGTGCATGCTCACAAAGAACGATATGAATAAAGGGTTGATATCATTAATAGTTTGTTTTTTTGAAATTAGTTGTTGACAGGAGGATTATAGGATGTAATCCGCAACCCTCCATTGCTTGTCCCATACTCCATAAGTAGGTGAAGTAATAATTCCCGGTTACCCACAGGAAAGCCGGAAGAACCACTTTTCATAGCCAAACGGGAGAGATAACGCATGCAAGGAATACTTTTTAATCAAAAGAATTCCTCGAAGCTCTGCTTCGGGGTAAGAATCCAGAATCCAGAAAGGGGATTAAAATATCTTCAAAAAAATTCTGACTTCTGACTACTGTATTCTGTATTCCGGATACCTCGCAGCTCTGCTGCGGGGTAGTTCATTACTGAGCAGGGAGCAAAATAGTGCTCCGACCATATCGAATGAGAAAAGTCAGGAAACTCCAATCAGCTTTTTTCTATTGATTTATTCCCCTCTACCCTGTAAATTTTAGCATCTATGATGAACAAATTGCCTGTATTTACAAATGTACCATACAAATTGGTTGAGAAAAATATTGAGAGGATTGTAAACATTCACATTGGGATAGAGATATACCTTGATAACAACCTCATAGAAGAGCTTGGCATGAACGAGGTAAAAGAATTGAGTAAAAAGCTCGAAGGTCATGGCATTATATGCACAGTCCATGCACCTTATATGGATTTAAGCCCTGGTGGTTTTGACAGAATGATAAGAACAGTCTCAAGGAATAAGTTGAAAAAATCTGTTGAAATAGCCCATCTCCTCCATGCAAAAGGTGTGGTATGCCATCCTGGTTATGACAAATGGCGTTTTGATGGGAATGAAGAGTTGTGGCTCGAAGGGAGTATCGGGACATGGACAGAGGTATTGAATGAGGCGAAGGATGATCCGCCTGTGATTGTGGAGAATATTTTTGAGGAGCAACCCTCGACTTTCATAGCCCTTTTCGGGTATTTTAAAGAGAAAAACCTCTGGTTTTGTTTTGATTCAGGTCATTTTAACCTGTTTTCGAAGGTCCCGCTCGAGGACTGGTTAGTCCCCCTCAAAGACAGGATCAGGGAAATGCACCTCCATGACAATCATGGAAAGGCAGATGACCATCTCCCGATAGGTGCGGGAACATTCCCCTTTCGTGAGCTCAAGGCGCTTTTAAAACACCTGAGCATGAAAGAGCTTATCTTTACCGTAGAGCCGCACAGTGAAACAACAATAGCACAGAGTATAAAAAACATTAAGGAGTTCTTATCGTAAATGGCTCACAGGATTGAAGTTGCATTTAAAAAAGGTGTGAGAGACGTCCCGGGAGAGAAATTGAAAAGAAGAATCAAGATGGACCTCGGGATTGATGTGGAAGCCCATGTGATAGATGTCTATACGATAGACACAGAAGTGCACATGAACATTGGCAGGATTTTAGAAACTGATGCCTTTGTTGACCCGATTATCCAGAAGGGGTATGTTGATAAGCCTGCCCCGATGGCAGGTGATTGGGTGATAGAGGTCAGTTTTAAACCCGGCGTGACAGACAATGTGGGGAGAACCGCAAAAGAGGTTATCGAAGCACTCTCGGGCCATGCCTTCACGGAGGGTGAGGGTGTCTACACCTCCAGAATGTACTTTCTGAAAGGAAAACTCAGAAAAGATGACATCATCAAGATTGCGGAAGGCATGCTTGCAAATACCCTCATCAACAGATATGTCTACAAAGATGCTGCTCAGTACCAAAGGGATGGAGGCATGGGGGTGTTTGTCCCCAGGGTGAGTATCGGGCATCAACCTGTTGTTGAAATATTTTCCATTACTACAGGTTTAGAAGATATGATGAGGATAAACAGAGAAAGAACATGGGCGCTTTCGAGCGATGAGCTTATGGCTATTCAAAAATATTTTCTCAAAAAGGGCGTGGTCGAGGAGAGGAGGGAAGTCGGGCTTACCGGGTCGCCAACCGATGTGGAGATGGAAGCGATTGCCCAGACCTGGTCGGAACACTGCAAGCACAAGATATTCAATGCTTTGATAGATTACGAGGAGGATGGCAGGGTCTACAGGATTGACAGTCTTTTCAAAACGTATATCGTCGGTTCTACAGAGAAGATACGCCGAGAAAAGGGCAGAAAAGACTTCTGTCTCTCAGTGTTCAAGGATAATGCCGGGGTGATACGGTTCAACAAGAGGTATAATCTTGCCTACAAGGTTGAAACCCATAATACCCCATCTGCACTTGATCCTTATGGAGGAGCGCTTACCGGCATTGTTGGGGTGAACAGAGATCCCTTTGGTACAGGGAAGGGGGCAAAGTTGATATTCAATACGGATATCTTCTGTTTTGCGAATCCTGATTATAGAGGTGCAATTCCCCCAAGGCTCTTACACCCAAAAAGGGTCCTCGACGGCGTAAGGGAGGGTGTAGAACATGGGGGTAATAAGAGTGGTATACCTACGGTGAATGGTTCCCTTGTATTTGATGAAGGATTTCTCGGTAAACCCCTTGTATTCTGCGGCACCTGTGGGATCATGCCGAGAACGATTAAAGGTGAACCTACCTATATGAAAGAGGCAAAAAAAGGTGATGCCATCATCATGGTGGGTGGCAGGATTGGTAAGGATGGGATTCACGGCGCCACATTCTCATCAGAAGAGCTTTCTGAGGTATCTCCCACAAGCGCTGTTCAGATAGGTGACCCGATTACGCAAAAGAGGATGACTGATTTTCTTCTCATTGCGAGGGATATGAACCTCTATCACTCGATAACAGATAATGGCGCTGGAGGTCTTTCTTCCTCGGTTGGCGAAATGGCACAGGATACAAACGGCTGTATACTGCACATTGACAGGGCACCGCTCAAATATCAGGGACTTTCTCCATGGGAGATATTGCTTTCTGAGGCGCAGGAGAGGATGAATGTAGCGGTGAGCCCTCAACATCTTGACACCTTTATGGAACTTTCAAAAAAGATGAATGTTACATCAACGGTGCTTGGAGAATTTACGGATACAGGGAAATTTCACGTCCTCTACAAAGGAAAGACTGTTGCGTATCTGGATATGGATTTCCTCCACAATGGCCTCCCAAAGATGAAGTTAAAGGCGAAATGGGAACGGAAGATAAAGGACGAGGCTCCTGTCAAGGAACCTGAGGATTACCTCAATTCGCTTCTAAAAGTGCTTAAAAGATGGAATGTATGCAGCAAGGAATATGTGGTAAGGCAATATGACCACGAGGTGCAGGGAAGTAGTATCGTGAAGCCTCTTGTGGGAAAGAGAAACAACGGACCAAGCGATGGGGCTGTGGTGAGACCTGATCTTGAGGGCAGGGAAGGGATTGTGGTAAGTCACGGTATATGTCCGAAGTACAGCACATTTGATACCTACCACATGGTAGCATGTGCGATAGACGAGGCAGTGAGAAACAACATTGCAACAGGGGGGTCTCTCGACAGGATGGCTCTCCTCGATAATTTCTGCTGGTCTGACCCTGTGCTCTCAGAGAAAAATCAGGAAGGTCCCTATAAGCTTGCCCAGCTTGTGAGGGCGAATATGGCTCTCTATGATTCTACAACACTCTTCGGAACGCCCTGTATTTCAGGAAAAGACAGCATGAAGAATGATTATATATTTAAAGATGTAAAGATTTCCGTACCGCAGACAGTCCTCATATCAGCAATATCCGTGATAAAGGATGTCAAGCATGCTGTGACAATGGATTTCAAGCAACATGGTGATTTCATTATCCTTATCGGGCAGACTTATCCAGAGCTTGGAGGTTCTGAATACTTTTCATCCCTTGGGATTGCGGGTAATATCCCTCCGAGGGTAAGGGGAGAGATGGCAAAAAACACATATAAAAGCTTAGAGAAGGCGATAAGGGCAGGCATTATACGATCCTGTCATGATATATCTGATGGAGGGATAGGGTGTGCCCTTGCGGAGAGCGCTTTTGCAGGAGGATTCGGGGTAGATGTTGATCTTGCATATGCACCGGCAGCAGGTATCTTCAGGGATGACTTTTTGCTCTTTTCAGAGTCACAGAGCAGGTTCATCGTATCAATAAGAGAGAAAGACCTTGAGCGTTTCAGGACGATATTCAGGGCAGTGCCTTTTGGCATACTCGGTAAGGTCAGGAGGGATGAAAGGTTTATCATACGCGGTATTCATGGTAGTGTTATTATAGATACCCGGATAGATGTGTTAATGGATACCTGGCAAATACCCTTCAGAGAAGTCTTTCAAACGTGAATGTGAACACATGAACGGTGCAGAACTGCTTGTGAAAACAGCTGTAGCCGCTGGCATTCACGTATGTTTTGCGAACGCAGGGACTACAGAACTGCCTATCACCATAGCATTTGATTCAATACCTGGTATTCGACCCATACTGGCATTATTCGAGGGTGTGTGTACAGGCGCAGCCGATGGTTATGGGCGTATGCTGGATAAACCTGCCATGAACCTTCTCCATTTAGGCCCTGGTTTTGCAAATGGCATTGCCAACCTGCACAATGCACGGCGTGCCCATACGCCAATTCTCAACGTAATTGGTGAACATGCCACCTGGCACCGCCCTGCAGATGCGCCATTAACCATGGACATAGAAGCCCTGGTTGGTACCGTGTCAGGGTGGCAGCGTACCAATAAGTCTGTTGAATCGTTATCCCGTGATATGGCTGATGCGATTTCAGCAACCTTCTATGGACAAATAGCAAGCCTGATTGTGCCTCAAAACCATCAATGGGCTGAGCATAATGATGATACGGTGAGCTTGCCAGGGTTCTTGTTTGACCCTGTGGAGCATGATTCAATTGAAGCGGCTGCTCAACTCTTACGAACCGGCAAGAAAGCAGCACTCATGATAGGCGGAAGGGCTTTGCGTACACGGGGTTTACAAGCTGCTGTCCGTATTAAGCGAGCCACAGGATGTGACCTTCTCACAGGTACCTTTCCCGGTTACATGGAGCGTGGTGCAGGTTTGCCTCCAGTAAGCCGTATCCCTTATTTCCCTGAGCAGGCTACCTCTATGCTGTCTCAATACCAGGGGATAGTGCTGGCGGGCATCAAAGCACCGGTAACGTTTTTTGGTTATCAGGGTATTGATAGCCAGGTGCTCACGGAATATCAGCAGACTGTCCATATTGGAACGGGCAGGCAGAATATTATAGAGGTTTTGGAAGGTTTGGCTGATGCACTGGGCATGCTTGGCAACTCGCATGGTAGGGAGGATGTCGTTACAGAACCTCAACGCCCTCAGCTTCCACAAGGGGCATTAACAGCGGAAAAAGCCTGTCTCACCCTCGCGGCGCTTCAGCCTGAACATGCGATTATAGTGGATGAGGGACTTACCTCGGTATTTTCTTATTATTCGTTGACCGCAGCCTTACCGCCGCATAGTTTGATGACAATAGCAGGTGGCTCTATCGGATACGGAATGCCCTGTGCTGTGGGGGCCGCAATAGCATGCCCTGATAGGCCGGTGATTAATCTCCAGGCAGACGGGAGCGCCATGTACACAGTCCAGGCGTTATGGACAGAAGCAAGAGAAGGGCTTAATGTAACCACCCTAATCTGCTCGAATCGTAGTTATAATATTCTCAAGCTGGAGCTCCAGCGTGCGGGCATTGAGCCTGGCCCAAAAGCACTGTCCCTTGCAGAATTGAGACCCCCTGTAATTGACTGGGTAAGCATTGCCCGGGGATTTGGTGTGCCTGCGGTATCGGTGAGCACTGCCGAAGGGTTGGCCCATGCATTAAAAAAGGCATTGGAAGAGCCAGGCCCCCATCTCATCGAGATGGTGTTGTAAGTGTACAATGGTGGGAGCATTTTAGAAATTTATTGTCAAAGGTGTTGAAATAATATATAAAAACACTATGAGCTGTCTTATTCTGGTCTTTATGCTCTTGTTTCCCTTTTCCCTGTCAGCGACTGAAAACATTACCGCAGCCTCATACTTGCTTGTAGAGAGAGACTCTTTCCAGGTGATATCCGGTAAGGATTACCACATGAGGTTACCACCTGCGAGCACCACGAAGGTGATAACAACAATTGTGGCTATCGAAAAGCTTGATGAAGATGAGGGAATAGTGCCGGACAGAAATGTGCTCAGGTCTCCTCGCTCAAAACTCAACCTTATCCCCGGCAAAGAATACAGGGCAATGGATTTAATCAAGGGGGCAATGGTTGAGTCAGCAAATGACGCTGCCTATACCCTTGCAACATACATAGGTGGAACAGAGGCAAAATTTGCATGGATGATGAATGAAAAGGCAGAAGAAATTGGTGCGAATAATACGCATTTCAAAAATGCCTCAGGTCTTTTTGTCAAGGGTCAGTATACCACCTGTTATGACCTTGCCCTGATATTCCGGTATGCTCTGTCAAACGACACGTTTAAGGAAATAGCCTCAACAAGATACTTTTTGTTCAGAAATGACAATAGAAGCATCAGGTATAAGAACCACAACAGGTTTCTTTTTTGTTTTGCCCCGGCAATCGGTGGTAAGACTGGCTTTACAAGGGCATCAAAACATTGCTATGTAGGTGCTTTTGAAAAGGACGGGAAGGTGTATATTCTTTCCCTTCTCGGTAGTAAGGATTTGTGGGGGGATGCTATTCAGATATTAAAAAACCTTTATGAACAGCTTCCATCCGATAAAGAAATACGGCTGGCAAAGGCAAGTTCGATGAACCTCACGTCATTTAAGGAAAAAAAAGAGAAAAAACGGCTGCTCAAAAAGAAGTTCAAAAAACATAAGAAAATCAAGACAAAACCCGTAAAGTTTAATGAAGCGTAAGTTTTTCTTTGCAGTAATCATATTATGCCTATTATCCCTTCCCTGTAAATTGCTCGGATTAAGCTTAGAAGAAGAGAGAAAATACGGGAGAGAGATATACCTTGAAATAGCAAGGTCTGCCACCATCAACAATGACCCTTATATCTCTATCTATCTGCATGTTGTCAAGGGCAGACTTGAAAATGTAGCGAATCTACCTTTCCCCATTGTGCTCACAATTATTGAATCACAGTCTGTGGATGCCTTTGCCACGCCAGGGGGTTATGTATATATAACCACCGGGCTTATAGGGTTATGTGATAAAGAAGAAGAGCTGGCAGGTGTTTTGGCCCATGAGTTTGCCCATATCGGGAGAAGACATATAGCAAAGAGGATGGAAAAACAGAAGTATATAAATGTTGGAATGCTTGCCTCTATGCTTTTGGGTATGTGGGTTGGAGACCCGAAAGCCAAAGAGACGATACTCACCACAGGCATTGCTTCTGCACTGGCCTTGTCCCTGAAGTACTCCCGGGAAGATGAGGACGAGGCAGACAGGATTGGTTCGTTTACTGCCGATAGAGCAGGGTATGGCGGACTCGGAACTGCAGAATTTCTCAAAAAATTGAGGGCAACAAGTGATAACAAATCTTTGCCCCAGTATCTCTTGACCCACCCCTACCATGATGAGAGGATTATCGTAATTGAGGGCTTATGGCAGGAAAACAGGGTAACCGTCAATACAGCGTTTTTCCCATACATCCTTGTACGAACAAAGGTTCTTCACAAACAACCAGGGGCAAATGTTGATGAGGTATGGGTAAACAGGTATTTAAAAGATAAACATGACCCCCTCAGCGCCTATGCGGCTTCCCTGATATACTCATCAAAAGGGAATGTGAATGAATCGATTCTCATTGCAGCTGGTATGAATTCGCCATTTAAAAATATATTTTTAGGAGAGGTGCTGGTAAATGCAAGGAAATTTGAAGATGCAATCGGCGTGTTAAAAGATGGGCAGGACCCTATATCGAATTATTTTCTTGCACGGGCATACGAAGGGTATGGGGATCGAGAGAGGGCAGCCAATACATTAAAAGAGTTATTGCAATACAGTAAGGCCTATCCTGAAATACTTTACAGATTGGGCATGTTGTCAGGGAGAATGGGCCGGGAAGGTGAGGGATATGAATATCTCGGCAGGTATTATTTGGAGGTTGGCAGATATGAGACTGCCAAAAATTATCTTGAGAAAGCTGTATCGAAATACGGAATAAATTCAAAGGAGGCGAAGGAGATATTAAAGGTCCTTGATAGCTTGAAGAAATAGCCCTTACATTCCACAGGATAGAACCTTTCGCCATTTTTTTAATTTTTTGACATGGTTTTGATTGCCTATTTTTAAACGAAAACATCGCAAACCTTTCCCTTGAAAGGATTTCCAGAGCGGTTGTTCCATTTATTGCCATTATGCTCATTGCCCTTCTTGTGACGATGATTTTTCCATCCCTCTCCACGTATCTACCAAATCTGTTTGGATTGAAATAATTACCGGCTTGCCAGCAGGTATAATAAGGTTGCCTGTAGTTTCTGCCTGCTGCCTTCTATCCGCCACCCACTACTTACTCCTTACTGCCTACTGCTGTCTGCCTACTGTCTTTTGCCTACTGTCTTAATGAAATGCTCTTCTTTTTCTTCTTCGTGTGGGGTTTGGGACAAGGAGGTCAATAATATCGTCTACCGTTATCACACCCATTAACTTTTCCTCCTCATCAAGGACAGGTATGGCAATGATATCGTATTTTGATATGATTTCTGCTATCTCTTTCCGCTCGGTATCGAGATGCACGTATTTTACTTTCTGTGTCATTATATCTTCTAATTTCGCATCCAATGGACTTGTAAGAAGTTTTTTCAGTGTTATCACGCCAAGGAGATGGTCTTCCTGATCAACCACATAGATGTAATATATGAATTCAACATCAGGTACAAGGAGTCTTATATTTGTCATCGTTTCATCAACCGTTGTGTCAGGTAAGAAGTCTAAAAACTCAATTGTCATAAGCCCGCCAGCAGTATCTTCTTCATAGCTCAGGAGGTCTTTTACCTCCATAGCATCTTCCTTTTCCATCATCGAAAGGAGCTCCTGGGACGTTTCTTCAGACATATCCCCTAATATATCCGCAGCTTCGTCAGGGGGCATCTCTTCAAGAATATCAGAGATCATCTCCTTGTCCATCTCTTTCAGTATTTTCTCCCTCACCTCTGTAGAAACCTCATGGAGGGCTTCACCAGCTAATTCTTCATCCACAGATGACAAGAGCGCTGTTCCTTCTTCGGGTGGAATTTCAGTCAGGATTTGGGCAAGGTCTGAGGGATGGAGTTCGCTAAGCTGTTTTCTTGCCACATTCAATGTCAGGTTGCTTAAATCCGGATCTATGGTCTGAAGGTAATTCCAGCCGATTATATGTTCTTTTATAGGTTTTTTGAAGGCCGATAACGTTTTCAGAACCAACTGTCCACCATCTATTCTTCTTAAAATCCCGTTTATCCCCACATCTATGCCGATTATACAGATAGAACCGTCACCTTCACCGAGTTTTAAATCGTTGACCCTCACAACCTTCGCACCATTTATATCGAGTATCTGTTTATCAAGGATATGTTTTTTGATAAGTATATCGCCTTCCTTGTGTGTGTAATGGTTAGGGGGTTTCTCAGTCAGGTTCACGGTGATTACAAACTTGTTGAAGAGGTGGAGGTTTTCAACAGGAACCTCAAAAAGCTGATTTTTGT
>CAIJOT010000298.1 GCA_903822335.1 uncultured delta proteobacterium | reverse complement strand
TGACCTCACTGTGTCTCTCAATAATGCAGCCGGACTTGATCCAAAATCTCCTGTTCACATTGCAGGCGTGGAAGTAGGGAAAGTGAGGAGAATAACGCTCGATGGGTATAAGGCCTCTGCAACCCTCATTATAAGGGATGGGGTTTATATACCCGCAGACAGCAAGATATCCGTGAGAACCCAGGGTATCCTCGGGGACAAGTATCTTGAGATTACTCCGGGAGTAGAAAAGAAGTTTTTAGCGAAAGGCGAGAGGATAAAAGAGGTTGTTACTTCACCTGATTTTGATGAAATCTTTACCAGTCTAAATAGTGCGGCAAAGAACTTCGGTGAAACAATGGGCGAATTTAAAGGCATTATTGGAGAGAAGGAAAAGGTAAACATTCAGAAAAGTATAAACAATATTCAGGTAGTGAGCGGTGATTTTAAGGACCTTATATCAGGCAATAAGGACAACATAAACCGAATTGTGAGCAGTGCAACGCTTTTTAGTGATAGATTAGGAACAATGGCTGATAAGGCCGATGAAACACTATCGGGATTAAAGAATATTGTCAAGGATGTTGAAGGTGGCAAGGGAACCCTCGGTTTATTAGTAAAAGATGACAAACTTTATAAAGATGCGAGGGATACTGTTGCCTCACTGAAAAGTATCTCATCGGATATTGACCAGGGGAAAGGGACAATCGGAAAACTCGTGAAGGACGATTCTATCTATACCGACACAAAGGAATCGATGAAGAACATAAAGGAGATCACAGAGGGAGTGCGAAAAGGAGAAGGCACGTTAGGAAAACTTGTAAAGGATGATAGCCTGTATGTTGAGTCGGAGAAAACAATGAAAAAGTTGCAAAAAGCTGCTGAAGGCCTCCAGGAAGAGGTCCCCATCACAATTCTCGGAGCGATACTGGGCATCTTTTTCTAATGCGTAAGCTTTTTTTTCTAATCCTGTTTTTTCCATGCACGCTATATGCGTTCTGGCCAATATCATGGGAGCTGGATAATGAAAAGAGGTTTTTTGGCCCTCTCGTATCATACCAAAAGGAAAACAACACCACACACCTCACAATAAGACCCTTTCTTTTTTCTTACGATTCAGGAAATGGCGGGGTGTATCAGTATCTCTATCCTCTCGGCAAAAGCTCAAAGGAAAAGTCGTATTTTGTGCCTATATACCTCTCAAAGGAGTTCGAAGGCGAAGAGGACACTGCTTTTACGCTTTTTTTTTACGGAAAATCTAAAAGAGGGAATTATTTCGGGTTTTTCCCTATATACGGAAAGGCATATAACAGATTTGGAAAGGATGACCTTGGTTTCTTCATGTGGCCCTTATACAGTTATTCAAGTGCAGAAGGGGCTACAAAAACAAATATTATATGGCCTTTCTTTGGGTATTATAGCGGGACAGAAGAAGGTTTTAAAATGTGGCCTTTATATGGCATCAGGAAGAAAAAAGGTGTAAAAACGACAAGCTTTTTTCTCTGGCCCTTTTTTATCAAAGAAGAGAAGGACCTTGACACCGATGAACCTGTAGACGCATTCCATGCCTTTCCCTTTTACATGAAAAAAACATCAAAAACAAAAGCTTCCTATAGCGTAATGTGGCCCATATTTAGCTATGCAAGGGATGATGAGAAGAGAAAATGGGATATCCTCTGGCCCATATTTTCCTGGAAAGAAGGAGAGGAAACAAAGGGTTATAGTTTTTTCCCGTTGATTTCCTATGATAAAAAAGGCAAAGATTACACGTTTAACCTGCTCTGGCCATTGTACAAAGAATCAGAATGGTATGTAAGGGATGATAGGTATTTCCAGAGACGCATCTTACTTATCAACAGATACATAGAGGACGACAGGGGCACATTTTTTAATATATGGCCTTTTTTTGAATACAGGAGAAAACATGAGACTTCAACATTCTTCTTTCCTTCAATTTTACCCATCAGGGATGCAGGGTTTGATGATATTGTAAGACCATTATTCACGTTGTATGAGCAGAGGAAGAAAGGTGATAAAAACATAACAAATTTCCTTTATGGTTTTTATACGAAGGAAGAAGAGGACAATAACTGGAAGAGAAGATTCGCCTTCCTTCTGGAGCTTAAAAAAGAGAATGGGAAATTTGGTTTTGAGCTGTTATCTGGTTTATTCGGAATAGACAGCAAAGGCGTGAAACTATTTTACATACCTTTTAAAAACAGGACAGAAGAACAAGGTGAAAGGTGAGAGGAAGGGGAAAACCGTTGGATTGGTTAAATTGGTTGAATTGGTTAACTAATAAAACTATTCAACCAATCAACTATTCAACCATTCACCCACTCAACTACTCAACATACTCAACCAAATCAACTCTTCAACCAATCAACTCTTCAAATGGAGATAATTTTTAGCTGTATTGCAAGCTGACTGAATCAAGAATGTAACTGAATTTTGCTTTAAATTCTTCCTGACTCATTTTGGTGACTGCTGCAAGGCGTTTTAAATGGTCCTCCTCAAAATCTTCTTTTTCAAGCCTTATCATGTATTTTCGTGCAACCTCATATATTTCGGAGTTGATGTCTACTTTCCTTATTTTGATTGCTCCCTGAGAGTCAATCATTTCTACAAAAGGAATAGACATGATGTGTCCCTCATATACGACGATCATAGCGCCAGTGCCACCTTTCAGGAGGTACCGTATGGCCCCGTAACCGAGGTTCTTCGTGTATTCCACATCGAAGGGTATGGGGTCTGCAGCCCTCAACTCATATCCGATGTTCATGCTGACGATGGTTGTCTTGATACCAATTGAGTGGAGTTCATCTCTCACAGAATCCTTGAGAACCCTCGCAATCTGGATGTCAGGAAGTCGTATCTTGCCGGTAGTCTCGTCCTTTTGTACATTTTCACATCTGTCCAGTTCTGAGGGCTCAAGTTTTTCTACGATGCCTTCAGCAATAATTGCTACACCATGGTCTTTACCCATGGAGAGTCTTTTTATTATCGATCCTGCGAGGATATCGGTAATCTTTTTTATTGAGAGCCGTGCTTCTGGAAACTCCTCTGGAATGAGGGTTATTGTTGCACCGGATGCCTTACCGATTCCAAGGGCTAAATGACCGGTATGCCTTCCCATAGTACTGATGAAATACCACCTTCCCATTGTCTTTGCATCTTCCATTATGTTATTGACAAGCCCAACACCCACGTGTCTTGCCGTCTGGTATCCGAAAGTCGAAAGACCCCCTGGTATCGGGATATCATTATCAATGGTTTTTGGTGTATGGACCACATTAATGGACCCTCTTCCTTCCCTTTCTATCCAGTGTGCCATGAAAAGGGTGCCTTCACCCCCGATTGTGATGAGGTATTTTATACCAATTTGCTTCAGGGTGGTCATCAGGGTTTTAAATTTTGCCTTCGCATTCTCTGGCGAATCCCGGGACGTTCTCAGTATGGAACCCCCTGTTGTATGGATTCTTGATACATCTTCAATGGTGAGAGGATGGACGCTATTTTTGTTCCCTTCGAAGAGGCTGTTAAAACCACCTACGATGCCTACCACTTTTTTTCCATGATTGATTGCCTCTATTGTTGCAGCGCCAATAACCCCGTTGATGCCTGGAGCAGGTCCTCCTCCAACAACTATACCAACAATCTCTTTTTCCATAGTAAAATTATTGTGCTCCTTTCCTGCTTTATTTGCAAGTTTTTTATCGAATATTTATAATTGTGGTTGGCCAACGCTTCCCGGGGATGGAAAAAATTTACAATCATCCGGGCTGTTCGCTTCGCCACGATGGATGTAGAAAATATAAAGACTATGCGATCTTTATTTTCTCCTTTGGTGTCTCGTTCTTTTTCTTAACTTTCTATATTTATGTTTTCTAATCTTCTTTTTTCTCCATTTTAACACACTACCCATTATTCACCTCATTTTTTATATAAAATTCATCCCTTATTGTTCCATTCATGTCATACACGGTAAAAACATAACCTTCCTTTGTTCTTTTTGCAATAATATAATGAAAAAAACCTCCATATTCCTCTTTCATTGTGAGAAGTCTTGCCCCCCCTCCACCCGTGATAACGAAGGTGATACCATCCTTTGCCGCCCTGTTGTACAGGTGTTCATGGCCTGCAACAACGAGATTAACCTTTTTTTTCATTAACAACTCATAGAGTATGTCCCTTTCCTCTTTATACCGGTCCAGACCGTAACGCTGGCCAAAGGTTGTGGGAAGAGGTGGTTTATGAAGGAAAACAAACCTGTATTGAAAAGGTTTTTTCAATTCTTCCCTGAGCCAGTCAAGCTGCTTCCCGGTTATCCTGCTTATCTCCTGAGGCAGCTCTGTGCACAGGATAATAAATTGGGTATCATCAAGAGAGAACGCATAGTAAGGGGGTTTGTCAATGTATTGTCTGTATATTTTTAATGACTTATTATTATTTATATCGTGGTTACCAGGTGTTATGTGCAACGTCTTATTATTGCCTGTAAGTTCAAGAAACCTTTTCCATTCTGCCTCATTCCCAGGTTTATCAATCACATCCCCTGTATGTATGATCAGGTTTATCCCCTGGGTATCAACTGTGTTCAAGAATTTTTTATACACGGTTTCTGTGAGACCTATTCTCGTATCCCCAATTATTGCGAAGGGTGTATAGTCCGCACTGAACCCGGAAAATGAGCATATCAGTATGCATACTATCAGCGCTGTGATGAATGGTATCGTATGTCTAATCTTCATGAGCGTGCTTATATTACAAAATATTTTCCTTATAAGCAAATTATATTTGAAAAGACAGAGGACAGAAGCCAGCTTGAGTCTGTCTTCTCACATCTTACCTTTGCTCTCTGTATTCTGGAGTTTCCTCAAATTTTCTTTCGTAAATAGTTATTGTGGAGCAATATCAAGTAGTTGAATACATCAACAACAGTTCCGACCTTACCGTAAAAAATTAAGGAAACTCCAATTTGTATTCTATTGAATATCGATGCGAAAATAGCGTATAATGAAATCCACGCGCCTGTAGCTCAATCAGGACAGAGCAACGGACTTCTAATCCGTAGGTTCCGCGTTCGAGTCGCGGCAGGCGCGCTTATTACTGAAGGTTCTTCAGTTCCTTTTCTGCTTCCTCTCTTCCAGGGAAATTTTCTTTGTTTTTCAGGGCAAGCTGGAGATAGGTTTTTGCCTTATCTTTTTCACCCAGACGAAGGTAGATCATTCCCATATGGTAGTGAATACTCGGGTTGTTCCGTAGCTTTTCATCAATACTCAGGAGCAAATCCCTTGCTTTTGAATATTCACCTTTACGGTAGTATACCCATGCACCGGTGTCTACAATGAAAGGATTATTCTTGAACCTTTCCAACAATGGTGTAATGAGTTTCTCTGCCCTGGCTATATTGTCTTTATTAGGTTCATACTCGGCGAGGAAGAAGACCAGGTTGTTTGTTGCCTGAGGCATACCCGGGTTTTTTACTAATATCTCCTCATAGATTGCCTTTGCTTTCCCTGGTTCACCTTTCTGTTCAAGCAATCCTGCGATAAGCATGTCAACTTCAGGGTTATTAGGATTAAGCGATTTTATCTTCTGGTAGTATGCCATAGCTTTATCAAAAGACCCCCGAGACTGTTCAAGCTGGGCAAGTCCAAGCAAAGCTCCCTGATTATTAGGGCTGATTTCAAGGGTCTTTTCATAGGTTTTATGCGCACTTGAAAAATCCTTCGTGGCAGAATAAAGTCGCCCCAACATAAGATAGTAATCAGGGTTCTTTGGACTTTTTGTTATCTGTTGCTGGGTCCTGCGGATAGCATCATTGAATTTATTATCCTTTATTAAGATATCCAGAATCGCAGCAAGTGCAGGCTCATAATTGGCATTTGCATCAAGGGCTTTCTCAAAAAAAGAAGTGGCTTCTTTATTTTTTTTCTCTATCGTTTTTACAATACCTCTTTTGTAGTAACCTATGGGTGCTCGTGGTTCAAGTTCTATCAACTGAACATAGTATTTATCTGCCCGGAATGGCTCTTTTTTGGCTAAGGCAATATCCCCGAGGCCAATCAGTGCCTCCCCAACCTTTGGGTTGATGCCCAACACCTTCTTGTACGTTTCCTCGGCAAGCTCATTCTCCCTGCTTGATAGGTAAGCCTTTGCAAGGTTTAGCATGGTGGCAATATTTTGTGGCTCATCCTGGAGCACGGATTTGTATTCTCCAATAGCCCCGACGAAGTTTCTTTTTGCGATTAAAATATCACCCTTCATGTTATGGGCAACTATATCTTTTTGATTTTCCTTCAGAACGCTTTCTAATAATTTCTGTGCATCATCGAGTTTTCTATCCTGATAGTAAATGCTGGCAAGGAAAAGCTTTGCCTTCTGAGAGGCAGGGCCTTTTTTTACTTTCTTGATAAACTCGTCCAGGAGCTGAATCGCTTTCTCGTGTTCCCTTTTTGCAAGTTGATACCGGACAAGCATTTCATATGGTCCGTATTGGTCAGGCAGGTCTTTAATCGCACCCTGCAAGACCTCGACCATGGCATTTTCCTGCTTGTTTTCTGCATAAAATTGGGCAAGGTAAAGACGGGCTTCTTGCTTTTTGGGGTTGGCAGTGATTAAATCCTTGAGGATTTTTTCTGCTTCGGTTCCCCTGTTGGTCCTGTTGTAAAACCTTGCGAGGAGGAGTTTTGGCTCATCAGATTTCGGTTCCAGATTTACTAAAGTTTTATATTCCTGTTCAGCCTCAGTAAGCTTGTTATCCCTTTCCAGTGTCTGAATTAAAAATAACCGAACCTTTCTGTTCTTCTCATTCTGGGAGAGAAAATCTTTGAATATCTTTTGCGCCCCGGCGTTATCTTTATTCATGAGCCG
>CAIJOT010000297.1 GCA_903822335.1 uncultured delta proteobacterium | reverse complement strand
TTCAGACCTTGTATGGTTATTTACGTATAAATAAGATGTTCTAATCCATATATTTTATCGCTAAATTTTTTTAGCATAGAAACAGGAAGGAAACAATAAAATCATTGATTCTCTCAATTTTCAAAAGAACAACCTCATTGACTTTTTTGGGTTTTAGGCACACAATAACAACATGATTGGCATATCGAAGCTTTACTGCGGGGCCGTTGAGGCGTCTGATCCGCTACGATATGGAAGAGATTCAAAGCAGCTTCCCTCCCATCTGCTTCAATTTTCAAAAGACAAAAAACCGGTTGTGGTCTGGAATATGACGAGACGGTGCAACCTGAAATGTGTGCATTGTTATGCCTTTGCTGAAGGTGAGGGTTATAAGGGCAAAGAGCTTTCCACAGAGGAAGGGAAAAGGCTTATTGATGATTTGTCTGATTTCGGCGTCCCCGTGATACTTTTTTCCGGAGGTGAACCGTTACTGAGGGAAGACCTGCCTTTGCTGATTGATTATGCGGTGAAAAAAGGTTTAAGGGCTGTTATCTCAACGAATGGAACGCTTATCACAGAGGAAAGGGCAAGAATATTCTCGGAGCTTGCTCTTTCCTATATAGGTGTGAGCCTGGACGGAATTGGAGGTGTCAACGATGTCTTCAGGGGCATGAAGGGTGCTTATGATATGGCACTTGCCGGTATCAGAAATGCAAAAAGGGCGGGCATAAAGGTTGGTTTGAGGTTCACGATACATAAAGGAAATTACCTGGAAATCCCTACTATTTTCGACCTGATTGAGCAAGAAAAAATAGAGAGGGTCTGTTTCTACCATCTCGTATATGCCGGGAGAGGTTCAAAACTTATAGATGAGGATGTATCCCATGATGAGGCGAGAAAAGTTGTTGATTACATCATGGAGAGAACAAAAGCCTTTTTCAATAAGGGGCAGCCTATCGAGGTGCTCACCGTGGACAACCATGCGGACGGGCCTTACGTATACATGAGGCTCTTAAAGGAGGACAAAAAGCGGGCAGAAGAGGTGTATGAATTGCTCACGATGAATGAAGGGAATGCATCCGGAGTAGGGATTGCCTGTGTGGATGAGGAGGGAAATGTCCATGCAGACCAGTTCTGGAGGCACTACAGTTTTGGAAATGTGCGAAAAAGACCTTTCAGCACGATATGGATGGATTTAGATGACGAACTTATGGCAAAACTCAAGAACAAAAAGCGTTTTGTGAAAGGGAGCTGTGCACAATGCCGGTGGCTCGAGATATGCGGGGGCAATTTCAGGGTGAGGGCCGAGGCAAAGACAGGTGACGTATGGGCAGAAGACCCGCAGTGCTATCTGACCGAAGAAGAAATTTCATCATAAAAAACTACCGCACCATCTGCACATCGACAGTCTCCAGAATGCCCATGCCAGGTTTGAGAGATCAAAGATAAAGGGTTTAAATGCGCCACCTTTCTTCGACTCGGAAATAATAGTTGACAAAGTATCTATTTGATGTCATAGTTGTCAACTAGGGGGGAAATCTAATGGTGCGGAGACTGAAGCAATTGAGGTTGGTGCGTGGACTGTCCCTTGAGAGTCTTGCAGCAGAAATGGGTGGTATTGTTACGAAGCAAGCTCTTTCAAAATATGAACTCGGGCAGGCGAGACCATCCCCGGTCGTATTGAATAGTCTTGCGGGGGCGCTCGGAGTCAAGGCTGCTTATCTGTGGAGTGAGCCCTCCATTGATTGCAAATTCATTGCCTACCGCAAGGGGAGTGGTCTTGCAAAAGTTGAACAGGAAAGGGTTGAATCGGTAGTCTGTCAGATGCTTGAGGATCGAGTCCGGCTGCAAGAACTGGCCCAGGGAAACGCAAAAGCAGACTTTCCCATCAAAGGTTTTAAGACCAACAGACTTGAGGATACAGAAGGTTTTGCCAAGGGGTTGCGAGATAAATGGAACCTGGGCTTGGGGCCTATATCAAATGTCACGGGCACCCTGGAAGACCACTTTATCCATGTCTTCGAGATAGAAGCGCCTGTAAGGTTTGATGGAATCTCAGCGGTCGCCTATGACAGCGAGCAGAATGTTGCCGCTGCTGCCGTAGTTTCCCGTAAATCTTTGCCAGGTGAAAGGCAGAGATTGAACCTGGCCCACGAACTTGCTCACATTGTGCTTGATACCCCGGAAAATCTCGATGAGGAAAAAGCAGCATTCCGTTTTGCAGGCGCCTTTTTAGCGCCCGACGAATCTTTATTCAGGGAACTGGGGCGGAAGAGATCTCTTGTACAATCCGCAGAGTTATTTCTTCTGAAGCGAAAATATGGCATGAGTATCCAATCTTTAGTTTACAGGTTGCACGATCTTGAAGTGATTTCGAATCTCCAGTATAAACAGTGGTGGATGATTATTAACCGGGAAGGGTGGAAGAAAAAAGAGCCTCTGGAGTTGAAGCCGGAACAATCAGAATGGCCCAGAAAGACCGTGCTGCGGGCACTGAGCGAAGGTTTGGTAACAAAGGGGGATGCTATGAAAATATTAGGCGAAGTTGTCGAGGTGCAGGAGCCCATCACACTTGTCGAGCGTCAGTCTTTTTTGAAGTTGCCGTTGGGGGAGCGCAGGAAAATAATGGCAAGACAGGCCAGAGAAATGGCAGCTTCTTATAAAGAGGGAAAAATGCAAGACCTAGAAACCGGAGAGATTCTTGAATATTAAAATAGTTTTGCGTGGTGATGTGTGGCTTGTTAACTTCGACCCGACAATGGGTTCCGAAATAAGCAAGTCCCGGCCCGCCATTGTTGTAAACTCCGACTCCCTGGGGACATTACCCGTATACATAGCTGTTCCCGTAACAGACTGGAAAGACCGTTATACAAGAAACCTGTGGCACATCAGAATAGTCAACGACGATACGAACGGCCTGGACAAGGTATCGGCTGTCGATGTTCTTCAGATACGGAGCGTTTCTACTCAGAGACTGATCAAAAAACTTGGGAGGGTATCCTCATCAATAATGGAAGAGATCGTTGCGGCCATCGCAGCCGTAATAGAATATCAGTAACGGACACTCATGCAAATCACTGGTGTCATGACACAATGAACGAGTTATGGGGGATGAGAGATGCCGGTAAATCATGGTAAAAAGGAAGTTTATCAAGGTCAAGGGCAGACCTTGTACCCTTACATTCTAACCATAAAAGACTTGACATAATATATACATTTTTTGTAATGTTTTACCAATAATTCATAGGGGTTAAGTTGCTTATCTTTCGGGTAAGCCAATTTAGGGGGTTTCATGGAGAATGATCATCAAACAAGTCTGGAAAAAGCACTTTCAAAAACTGAAACCGATGCTGAGGCAACATTGAAGTCTGCGATTGCAGCAGTCAGTTCTATAAAAAAATTTCGTATGGCCGCAAAAAGCGGAGATCTTCGGGAAATGAAGAGGGCAATTGATGCATCAGAGCAGTCTGTAGCTGCCTTAAAACAACAGTTTGCCAATGCTAAGGAAGGTTGGGTATTTGATGAAGAAATCTACCTGTCGAGTAAAGATTTTCTTGTGGAGGTTATTGAGGCAGCTGCTCAGTTCGGCGTAAAGATTTTTGAACAGGATGACAGATTATACTGCTATCCATTTATTATTCGCACTACACCCAATGAGCGTTGTGTAATGATTAACAAAACAAGGGAAAAACGGCTTCGTCCATCTGTATTAGCCAATCACTTAAAGACGCTGCAAAATAAACCTATACGGTTTAAGCCAGAAACCTTATTGGAATGTCTATTTGCAGTGTATTCGATTGCCGTGAAAACACGTGGAGATCATAAAATTTCTACTGGCGCAGTAGTTCCACTTCTCGAAGTGTATGATATATTGACGCTTCTCCCGGGACAATCAAAAGAGTATGCAAAACAGGAGTTTGCAAGAGATATTTATTTGCTTGACCAGAGTAACGTAACTGAGACTAAGAAGGGTTATCACGTGAGCTTTCACGCAAACACAGCAAATAGATTTTTAAGCAAAATTATCACTGTAATAACACAAAATGGGGGAAAGAAAGAGTATTACGGGATTTCCTTCCGGTATGGGCAATAGGAGGTCAAGATAGATATGGAACTCGATACCTGGATAGATGTTATTCGTAAAGAATATATGAGGGATTTTGTTCAGCGTGGTGGAGCTGCAGTAAAATTTGTTGTAGCTACAGATGAAGCTTGCTACAATCAAGTAAGAGATTCATTACATAAAGCATCTGAAGAAGAAGGATTTTTCTTTGCTCTTGTTGATGCTGTTTCAACCAAAATTCACATGATTGACAAATTATTTCATGAAGTGGCTCGACAGGTAGATTGGGATGGGCTGGCATACTTTTTTGTTACGCAAGTATTCAAGGAAAATGGATACGAGCTGCCTGCCAATCGAGATGAGTTTAATTTAAGACAGATTGCAATACTTAATAAACGTGAGGAAAAATTCTTGAGAAAAGAATTCCATGGCTGGCTTGAGGAAAAAATTTTTCACGATTTCGAGATGAGCCAAGAATTCAGAATTGCCATGATCAGGCTTTGCGTAGCCCAACTTGACCCAGGTAGTGCAAGCCCTTTTCTAAGCAATGCGGTCAAGGAGTGGCTCCGGGGCGAGTTACGTCTGATTTCACCACTTAAGGAAGCACTTATTTTTCAAAAGGTTGTACGTCACAATGCCCGACATATATTGTTCTCTCTTGCGCATTGGCTGAGGGTCAACGGTAAGAACGGGCTTGTCCTTGTCCTTGATATCGCACGATATGCAGTAGCTACACGGTCAAAAGATCCAGATGATGGCTTTTATTACAATAAACCTGCCACATTGGATGTGTATGAGGTCCTTCGTCAATTCATAGATGGAACCGATGAAGTAGAATCTTGTCTTATTGTAGTTGTTACGCAGAAAGATTTTCTTAATGATGAAAAGCGTGGCTTAGATCGGTACAACGCTCTTAAACTCAGGATATGGGATGATGTGAGGGACAGATATCGGCAAAATCCTTTTGACTCGTTAGTCCGGCTTTCATCTGAGTAAGATATAAAATGGAGCAATATAGAGGGTATGATATGACTTTAGAAAACCAAATCAAGCAACGCAGAGCCATTGAAGCATTACGCTCCGGTGTGCCAAACCGGGATGCTGTCGTAGCGCTGGGATGTACTCAGCCTCATATTGAGGAAAGGTTCAGGCAACAACTCGAAAACATACGACAAAGCAATATAGATGTATCAAAGAATACCAGCATATTGGTTGAAGGGGATTTTGGAACGGGCAAATCCCATTTGCTTGAATACCTCATGCATCTTGCACTACGAGAGAATTTTGTGTGCAGCAAAATTGTAATCAGCAAGGAGACCCCTTTTCATGATCCGGTGAAGATGTATCGTGCAGCGATAGAGACTGCGGTAGTGCCAGGCAAAAGAGGTGATGCGCTGACCGAAATCGCAACAAAAATTGATTTTGATAGCCAGGCATATGCGGACTTATATTTAAGAATCAATCGTGGATCTGAGCTAAACTCACGTTTTGCTGCAACACTTTTTTTGTATGAACGTATGCCCAGTGACCCGGAATTTATTAATAGAATAATCCGTTTTTGGTCTGGTGAGCAAATCGGAAAGGGCGAAATCAAGAAAAACCTCAGAGCCTGCCGGGAGAGCGTGACATATAAAATAGAACCTATCTCTGCCAGGGAGCTTGCGTTGCAGCGATTCAAGTTTGCTTCTCAATTAATAGTTGCTGCTGGCTATGCGGGCTGGGTCCTGCTAATCGATGAGATAGAGCTGGTTAGTCAATATTCTTTGATTCAGAGGGCAAAATCTTATGCAGAACTGGCACGCTGGATGGGAAAATTGGAAGACTCGAACTTAGCAGGGATCACTACTGTGCTTACCATCACTACTGATTTTAAGAGCATAATCTTAGAAGGTAAAAATGACCTTGAGAAGGTTCCTGGCAAACTGCGATCGAGAACGTCTGACGGGGACCTCCTCCTTGCAAGTCAAGCTGAGCGAGGTATGCGTATAATTCAGGGAGAAAAGATTGAATTGAGTAAGCCGGATAATGCCATGCTTAAACAAACTTATGATAAAATACGAAATATTCATGCTATAGCGTATAACTGGGAACCGCCACGGGTATCTTCCGCGGAGCAGCAGGGGACAACCACCAGTATGCGCCAGTATGTAAAGGGTTGGATTACCGAATGGGATCTAAAGTATATTGATCCAGAATATAAGCCGGAAATCGAAGTCACAGAACTCAAACCGGATTATACAGAAGATCATGATTTAGAGGTAGAAACCGAAGAGAATTCAGAAACCATGAACCATAATCAGGGTTAAGACAGAAAGGGTCAGATAAATGCCAATTCCATACCGTGATTCGGATGATTTAGACGAGCTTGGTATAGCAGGTTATCTTAAAATTGAAACATTATCTGTTGGTTATGGTTATATGGGGGCTTTGTTTCTTATCAATGCGCGCGGCGAGCCAATAGAATTCACTTATAACCGGATTGAAACCCCTCATACTTTTTTGTGGCGCGAAAACGACATCAAACGACATGCATCGAGAAAGCTTACGTCATCACTTTTTTCACTCTGCCCAAAGATACCCAAACTGATTCTCTGTCTTGCAGAAGAGATTAGTAGCGAGCTGTTCTGTAACGATATTCAACTTTCGATACCGGTTTGTCGAGTTGCTCCTGCAATTAAAGCCGCATCTTTTTCAGGTAATGAGACGAAAGACGAATTGCAGGTTAATGAGCCCATGAACTTGTTTTGGTTTCCCAGCAAGCCACACGATGACTCACTTGAATTAAAACTCTTGCAAGAATTGACTTCACGTGGATTGCTCATTGAACCTTTTGAGCGCGCGTCAAAAGGGCTCCTTGAGGTTTATGGCACTAAGGTTGGTGAGGCAATGTGAACACAGGTGCCGTTTGGTGGAAGGCGTCTAATGAAAGTAAACATCCGCGTGTGCGTTGGCTCGGCATCTTCCATAGGCATGCTAAGATGGTTGAGTATGCCCCAAAAAGGTTTGCTATTCCTTCATCAAACAAAGGGGTTCCGCAGAGTATTTCCATAAATCACGGCGAGCCTCACCTATTATCAAGCTCATTAAGCGTGTTGCCGCAAATAATGTTGGGGGCAAATCTTTTCACGAGAGCAGGCATATCTCTACCACTGGACGGCGGGAGGGTGAGTCTTTCCGGCATATTATTAAATGATAAATTTACCTCTTTACGTTCTTTACCAATATCGCCAAAGATAATAGATAAGCCCGTAAGTAAGGTGGAACCGGTCAAAGAGCAAGAGATTCCAATGTCCAAACGCCTTGCTTATCTGCTTCAGCCACCCGCTGAACTTCTTCTTTCTATGGATGGGCCGCTTGAATGGCCTGGAATGCTATTTGAGTTTCAGCTTGAAGGTATCAGGGAATTGATATCACGCGAGGCACTCTTGCTTGCTGACGATATGGGCCTTGGTAAAACAATCCAGGCAGCAGCCGCTCTTCGGATCCTTGTTCTTCAGCATCATATCGAGTCGGCTTTGCTAATTGTTCGTGCCGGTCTTATCACTCAATGGCGAAAGGAACTACACCGATGGGCACCTGAATTACGTATTTCAACAATTCAAGGCCCTGTAAACGAACGCGTCTGGCAATGGAATACGCCGGCACATGTGTATATTGTAAGCTACGAAACCTTTCGTTCTGATTTTACCGATAACCCGCATTCTCCGCCGCGACGTCGCGTTTGGGATATTGTAATCCTCGACGAGGCGCAAACCATAAAAAATTGCGACACAGATGTAAGCAGGAAGTGTAAGCTGCTTTACCGTCGGTCTGCATGGGCACTTACAGGAACCCCTTTAGAAAACAGTGCCAGTGATCTGATTTCTATCCTCGAATTTGTCACACCACTAAGAGACGGTGAATCTCCAAGGGCGTTAAAACCTGTGCCTGAGACATATGAATTGCACAAGACCCTGCAACTCCGTCGGAAAAAGTCGGATGTGTTACCTCAACTACCTCCAAAAATTGTTAGCAAAATAGAGCTTCAACTTGATGGTTCACAACGTGAATATTATCAGCAGGCAGAAAAGGAAGGTGTAATTCAGTTAAAAGAAAAAGGGGAGAGCATCCGGGTTGAAAACGTTTTAGAGCTTATTATGAGATTAAAGCAGATTTGTAACTTTTGCCCCATGACAGGACAGTCGGCTAAACTCGATGATATTGTTGAACGACTCAACACTCTTGAATCGGAAGGACACCGTGCTCTTATATTTTCCCAATTTACAGACGGTAAGTATGGAGGACACGCCATCGCTTCAGCCCTTAAATCATTTCAGCCATTACTTTATACGGGCGATCTTTCAAATTCACAAAAAGAAGCTATTATAAAAGAATTTAAGGAAAATAATTCCCGAAAGGTTCTTGTTCTTTCTTTGCGTGCAGGGGGACAGGGTTTGAATTTACAAGAGGCTTCCTACGTTTTTCATTTTGACCGATGGTGGAATCCTGCCGTAGAGCATCAAGCGGAAGATAGGAGTCACCGTTTTGGTCAGATATTTCCAGTAAACGTTTATAAATATGTGTGCGAAGCGACCATTGAAGAGAGGATAGATCAAATATTGCAAGAAAAACAGTTGCTCTTTGATGAACTTGTAGATGATGTATCGCTCGATTTAAAATTAAAATTAACTACCGAGGAGTTATTTGGTCTATTCGGGCTTATACCTCCAGAGCATACTAAGCACAAGAGGCAGAGGACCGAGACGTTAGCAAATTATTCAGAAATGAGCGGGGTTGAGTTCGAACAATATGTAAAACATTCACTGGAACGAAAGAAATGGAGCGTGGAGGAAACACCTATAACGAGGGATGGCGGTATAGATCTCATAGCACGACATATTGATGACATCGGGGTTGAAGTTACCCTTTATATTCAGTGTAAAAACTATTCATCACCCGTGGGGGTTGATATTGTCAGAGAACTAAATGGAGCTTTACCAAGGCATTTATCCGGTATAAGAGGGGTAATTGTTTGCCCAAGCGGTTTTACATCTGATGCAGTTGCTTTTGCCAGAGAACGGAGTCTTGTTCTGTGGGATAAACACCATTTGTTCGAGTTATTAGACAAGAAAGAACCAAGGCTGGAGGGGACAACCATAAATATATAAATAACTTGATTTTGTGGTTAAGACACCTCAAAGAATGTACCTTGTTGAGACAAAGGCTGACAAAGACATAGACAGCCTGAACGTCGGCGTGAAAGTGCAGGCAGCCGTTGCATGGTGCGAACAGGCATCACTTGTATCTCCGACGGGAGACATGAAACAACCGCAGGAATGGGAATACCTGATACTCTCGGAGGGTCTCTATAAAAACAACAAGGGGCTTTCTTTTGAAGCATTGACACCCCTTTGCAGAGGGTTACGGGATAAGATTATTGCTCAGGCTCAGAGTAGATTATTTCTTGCTTTCTGAAAGATTAAGGAGGTGTTATGAAATTTCCAGAATACAGACCAAGAAGGCTACGGAAGAACGAAAAATTTAGAGGCATGATACAGGAGGCGGAGCTTTCCCCTCAACATCTTACATACCCGGTATTCGTCAAGGAAATGGCTGAAAAGAAAGTTTCTATCCCTTCCATGCCCGATATCTATCAGTTTTCCATAGAAGGGTTGCTCAAGGAGGTAGAGGAGGTGGTAAGTCTTTCAATACCTGCTATTCTCCTTTTCGGCATACCGGAAAGAAAGGATGAGGCTGGAAGTGGCGCATACGATGAAAACGGGATCATTCAGAAAGCTACAAAGGTTATTAAGAAGCTCTTCGGAAGTGACATCATGGTCATCACCGATGTGTGCATGTGTGAGTATACGAGCCATGGCCATTGCGGTATTATAAAGGATGGGGATGTTGATAATGACGAGA
>CAIJOT010000296.1:0-5000 GCA_903822335.1 uncultured delta proteobacterium | reverse complement strand
CCAGGCGGAACACTTAACGCGTTAGCTTCGGCACAGAAGGTATTACACCTCCCACACCTAGTGTTCACCGTTTACAGTGTGGACTACCAGGGTATCTAATCCTGTTTGCTCCCCACACTTTCACGCCTCAGCGTCAGTATCAGGCCAGGAAACCGCCTTCGCCACTGGTGTTCCTCCCGATATCTACGAATTTCACCTCTACACCGGGAATTCCGTTTCCCTCTCCTGTACTCGAGTAGTGAAGTTTCAGATGCAGTTCTTCAGTTGAGCTGAAGTATTTCACAACTGACTATCACCACCGCCTACGCGTCCTTTACGCCCAATAATTCCGAACAACGCTTGCACCCTCCGTATTACCGCGGCTGCTGGCACGGAGTTAGCCGGTGCTTCCTCCTGTGGTACCGTCAGATCCCGTGGGTATTAACCACGGGACTATTCTTCCCACATGACAGGGTTTTACAACCCGAAGGCCTTCATCACCCACGCGGCGTCGCTGGGTCAGGCTTTCGCCCATTGCCCAATATTCCCCACTGCTGCCTCCCGTAGGAGTCTGGGCCGTATCTCAGTCCCAGTGTGGCTGGCCGTCCTCTCAGACCAGCTACCCGTCATCGCCTTGGTGAGCTCTTACCTCACCAACAAGCTGATAGGCCATGGGCTCCTCCTTAAGTGATAGTATGTACGAATACAAACCATCTTTTACCCCGTGGCTTGAGCCACGTGGTCTTATCCGGTATTAGCCCCGCTTTCGCAGGGTTATCCCAATCTCAAGGGTAGATTACCCACGTATTACTCACCCGTCCGCCGCTCTACTTGCCCCCGAAGGGACTTTCTCGCTCGACTTGCATGTGTTAGGCACGCCGCCAGCGTTCATTCTGAGCCAGGATCAAACTCTCAGATTTAACTTAAAATTGTTCTTACTTGAACGAGGACCTGCTATTTTATTTTCAAAGAACTATCCATAACCTAAAGCAGTATTAAGTATACTCTTTTTTTTTGTTTTGTCAAGGAATAAGGATAAAAATATTTTAATAAAATTATGCATTGGCAACTTCCAATAATCAGTCTTTAAAAATCAATAAAACCTTAACAATTCCAATAGGTAATGTGTAATTTGTATCAAATTGCATACAGATTCATTGTACTTCATCGTGTTGAAAATTGCTTTCTATGGCGTATTTAATAATCTTTCCTGTCCCTTGGAGCGACCTCTTGTACATTGGGTTCACCCTTTACCCCTTGTTTATCTTCAGGTTGTGGACAGGATTGATAGCAATTGAATATCATATTTCCTTTCTCCAAGCAGGATGATATGCATCCTTTATCTTTTGTAACATTGCCAGCTTCATCTTCAGTAGAACACACAGAATTACAATATCCTATTGACCTGCCCTTCCCTAAACAATCCGTTTTGCAAATTTGGTTTACCTCTCCGGCATATGAGTTCACAAATAGACACATAATGAATATTATTATCCCCACTGTTGTTCTCTTCATGTTATGGACCCCCTTGTTCTCAATCTTTCATGTAAATGTTACCCCATAAATGAATATTTTTCTATCTGTTTTATATACAGAAGCCTGGTATAAATTCACGATTCACAGTTGACCGCTGATGGCTAATAGCTTAATCACCTGTTACGGTTTTAATGCTTTCGTAGGCACCATCTAATAGTTCCTGAAGGGTACTCTCATTAATGGCAAGAGGTGGCATTAAGACAATCACATCGCCGAGGGGTCGAATGATTACTCCTCTCTTTCGTGCTTCAAAAATAACTTTCTGCCCTATCTTTTCTCCTGGAGGAAACGGCTTTTTTGTTTTCCTGTTCTTCACAAGTTCAATCCCCACCATGAGCCCTTCCTGCCTCACCTCTCCCACATGGGAAAGCTCACAAAATCGTTTTAAGCCCTTACGTAGTAATGTTATTTTCCCCTTCAATTTTTCAAGGACCTTTTCCTTCTTAAACAGCTCGATATTTGCTATTGCAACGCTACAGGCAAGGGGATTACCTGTGTATGTATGGCCGTGAAAGAAGGTCTTGAATTCATCGAACCTGCCAAGGAATCCGCTGAAGACCTCATCGGTTGTTAAGGTTGCAGCAAGGGGAAGATACCCACCTGTAATGCCTTTCGCAATACAGAGGAAATCAGGCTTCATTTGTTCCTTTTCACAGGCAAACATGTGGCCTGTCCTTCCGAATCCTGTTGCCACCTCATCTGCTATAAAAAGCAGATCGTTTTCCTTAGTAATTTTCCATATTTTCGCGAGAAACCCGTCAGGTTGCACAATCATGCCTGCTGCGCCCTGAACAACAGGCTCCATAACAACAGCGCAAACTTCATCTCTGTGTGTTTTTATCACCTTTTCAAATGCTTCTATACATGCCATACCACAGGCTTTTCGTTCAAGCTTCAACGGACATCTGTAGCAATATGGCGAAGGAGCCTTATAGGTCTTGAACAATAACGGTTTGTAGACTTTATGGAATAGGTCTATACCGCCAATGCTTACTGACCCGATAGTATCTCCATGATAGCCATTTGTAAAAGATATGAATCTTTTTCTTTCTTTCTCACCTTTTTGCTGCCAGTACTGGTACGCCATCTTCAAGGCAATCTCCACAGAGGTAGAACCATTATCAGAATAAAAAACCTTTGACAGACCACGGGGTGTGATATCTATGAGTTTTTTTGCCAGCAAAACTGAAGGCACATTTGCAAGTCCAAGCAACGTTGAATGGCAGAGTATTTGTGACTGTTTTTCGATTGCATCTATCAGTTCCTTCTTCCCATGTCCATGAACGAGAACCCATAGAGAAGAAACGCCATCAATATACCTGTTTCCATCTATATCTATCAGGTAACAGCCTTCCCCCTTTTCTATGACCAATGGCTCCATACCCATATAATCTTTCATCTGCGTAAAGGGATGCCAGATGTATCGCTTATCCCACTTCTTTAGTAAGTCCTTATTGTGCATAAATCCTCCGGCTGACTATAAGGGTTCAAGGGGTCAAGGATTCAAGTGAAAAACACTGGAACCCTTTAACCCTCGAATCCTCGAATCCTATTCTATTTAGATAAGTCCCATCTTCTTCCCGGTATCAATGAATGCCTCCATCGCATAGTCCATATCATCTTTTGTAAACCCTCTGACTATTGTTAATCTTAGCCTGGAAGTGCCTTCAGGTACGGTGGGGGGTCTTATAGCCTGTAAAAATAGCCCTTTCTTCATAAGGATTTCCTGCATGGCAAGTGTCTTTTTATCTTCACCTACTACAATCGGAACAATAGGGCCTTCACTATCCTTCAAATCAAAACCAGCCTTTACCAGATTGTTTCTCATGTAATGTATATTCCCCCAAAGTTCTTTTTTAAAAGATGTGTCTGCTTTTATCAGATTCAGGGCAGCCATTGAGGCAGCAAGAGAGGATGCAGGCAGTGCTGTTGTATACATAAATGTCCTCGCCCTGTTTACAAGATATTCAATTACCACCTCATCAGCAAGCACAAAGGCGCCGAATGAGCCAAGCGCCTTTCCGAATGTTGCCATGTGGACATCCATGCGTCCTGCCAGACCAGATAACTCCTCAACTCCCCTACCTTTTTTTCCAAAAACTCCCGTTGCATGGGCTTCATCTATGATGACATGGAACCCATATTGTTCTTTAAGCTTGTATATATCCTTAATCGGAGCAATATCCCCATCCATACTGAAGACTGACTCTGTAACTACAAATTTCTTCCCCTTTGCCTTCTCTTTCTTCACTTTCCTTTCAAGGTCATTTACATCCCGGTGTTTATAAATCATTTTTTTTGCATGGGAGAGCCTCATACTGTCAATTAAACTCGAATGATTCAGTTCATCACTAAAAATCACATCCTCTTTTTCAGTAAGTGTTGATATTATACCTATATTTGCCATATACCCGTTTGAGAATATGAGCCCTTTCCTGTAACCTTTGAACTTCGCTATTTCGTTTTCCAGTCCTTCATAGATATCTATACTACCTGACACACTCCTTGAAGAGCATGTGCCTGCACCATACTCGTCAACTGCTCTTTTAGCTGCATTGATAATATCAGGATGCATGTGTAACGAGAGATAACTGTTTGAGCAGAGATTCAGGTATTCCTTTGAATTATAAAGTATTTTTGTAGCAGAGATGGGTTTTATATATTTTAATGTTCTGTAATTACCTTTTTCCTTTATCCGCTTAAGCGTACCGGAAAGCCTTTGCTTCATCACAAAACCTCTGAAAATATTAAACCAACATTACACTACTATGAGGTACTCGTCAACACTATTTATCATACTGGTTAACAAGTTGACGAAAAAAATGGGTGGACACTATGGTCCACCCTGTATATTGTCCTTATACCTTACCCTTTAATGATCCTTGGCAGCATCATCTGATGTTGCGGGCATATTGAGTTCGGATTCTGGTAACAGCAATTGGCGAAAGCCACGAGATACTTTCTGAGATCTTTCATCGCAACGACCTCGTCAACGAGTCCGTTCTTCGCGCAGTAGGCTGGCCTCGACTTATCGTAATACTCTTTGACCGTCCTGTTCATGGCGTCAATCACCGGTGTAAGCGGTTTGCCTAAATCTTTCTCTTTCACGAGCCTTCTCGCAAAGCTCGCAACGGCTGCTGTCTCACCGTGCATGACATATATTTCCGTGGTAGCAGCGCCAATCGTGAAGGCGTTGTTGTTGTTTGCCTGAGGTCCGGCCATGATGTAGTGAGCTGCTGCGGTACCTTTTCTCAGAACGATACACATCATTGGACTATCATTCGCCTGCTCAATAGAGTAAATGAGCGATTGTCCGAGACCAAGAAGTTCAGCTTTCTCTGCGATGTCACCAACGTCAATACCGGACGTATCCTGTATCCACAGCATTGGTACCCTGTCCCTGCCACAAAGTGTGACAAATTCGTTGACCTTGATGAGTCCTTCCCGGTAGAACTTGCCGCCTATGCCAGGATAGGGGGCATACT